>JAIOIK010000021.1 GCA_019912545.1 Ignavibacteria bacterium
TCAATTACTTGTTCGTACATTTCTTTTGATCTTTGGATTTCTCCGCGGTAATAGTATATTGTTGCGAGGTTGTTAAGAAGTGAAGCATAAAGATTCTCATTATTAGCTAAGGCATTTTTTAGATCGTCAAGATTTTTTTCAATAAGCTCTAAAGCCTTTTTATACTCCCCCAAATTGTAAAGTACTGAACTATAATACGTGACGGAAAAAGCGTATTCAGGTGTATTTTTCCCGATTGTAGTTTCAAGTACTCCTAATAGCTCTTCGTAAAGGGGACTTAACAAACTCCATTTTGCAGCTTCATCAAATGGAGCGCGCACCTGGTCAAACCATTGTTGGAGTTCTTCCGGCCTCAAAGAATTTTTGCCATGGTAAAATGCTTCTTTCAGCGCCGCACAGTCACCATCAATAAGTTCTTTACCAGTTTTGCCGGTGAAGCGTTTACAGTAATAATCAAACAACAGTTTGTTTATGTTTTCCTTGGTTTCATAATCTAACTGAGCCTGCAATCCCTGTTTCATCAGGTCGTGCAGTACAAAGGTTGTTTTGTCACTGGTTTCATCAATGAAAGAAAACCTGCATAGTACTTTCATTGCCGAAATTGGATAACCGGTTTTATATTCATCAATAAGCAGCTTGAATATTTCCCTGTTCCAGTGCTGGGCAACAGAAAGAACCTTTAGTGTTTCAATTTCGCTTTTATCAAGGTAACGCAAAAACCTTGTCAATACCTCCCGGGGATTTTTTGCAAAATCTTTCTGTTCGGGCTCTCTGTTATGTTTTTGTTTTATCTGCAGGAAAGTATCAACAGCCAGATCAAGATAGTAGGGAATTCCCTGGCTGGAACCAGTGATAATATTCTGAATTTTTTCATCAGTAATTCCGCAGGAATTCAGGAAGCGAGCTGAATCTATTTCCGAGAGCCCGCCCAGAAGATGCTGTTCAACATAATTATCCCAATCATTATCAAGTTCATTCCACCTTAGTTTTTCTCTTCCGAGTATTACCCACAGAACTGATGGCAGGTGAGCGACCAGCTCACGGATCCATTCATCTCTTAAGAAAAAGCCGCCTTCATGATCAGAGTTTTCCCACAGCGCTTCATATGTATCAATAAAAATTACCGCATTTGCCCGGTTAGACTGCAAATGATCAGTTAGATCCAGCGCAAAATACATTGGCAGCCGATCAAGAATTTCTTTTGGACTGAGTGATGGCAGGTCATACAATTCTTTCTGTCCTCTTTTTGTCCACCATTTTTTAAAGATACCCTGTCCTTTGTAAACAGCTTTGGCTATTGAGGGCAGCAATCCTACTATAGGTATTCCTCCGGTATGAGCGATAAGATCTGATACTACAGTGCCGTCTTCAAGGAAAGGAATGTTTTCTTTTGCAATAGTAATCTGGGGATGTGTTTTCTGCCAATACACAGTGTAAGCGATATCAAATGTGGGAAACTGGATCTTGTATTTCTCTCTCAGGTTTCTACGCAGATGATACAGTGATGTTTCTGCTTCTCGGAATGGCTGAAGCTCGAAATCCGTACAAGACCATATAATGTCCGGGTAGTCCGTTGATAGTATTCTGCCAATCTCTTTTCTTAATGTTGATTTGCCAATGCCGCCAACGCCATAATACGACAGAATAGAATAACCTTCCTTACCCAACATAGGAATTTTTTTTCTGAATGCTTCTGTAAGTTCTTCCCTGTCAGTGAACTGTCTTCCCGCTGGTGTGATGTTTGCTTCTTTTGTAATGTTATGTTTTGGCTTTATCGGCATTAACTTCACATTCAAATTTATGACCTTTTGAATTCAAAAGGCAGGATAAATAAAAATGCCCATTTGGATTTATAACATTCAAATGGGCTTCAAACTAAAACTACACAAGCTTTACAATCCGAGCTTATCTTTTGCCATATCGGCAAGTCCGCCAAGATTTCCACTTAACAGCCCGTCTATTTGCCCGCCTACTCCGGGTATTTTATCTTTTAGAAAACCGAGAACAGTTTCAACCGCACCCTTAGCCTGCTCTGCTGAAATTCCGGTTTTTTCTGTGACCATTTTAATCAATTGCTCCATTTGATTCTTCCTTTCGTTTATTTTCAGAAGTAAAAAGTATCTCTCATTAAATATTGCATATGAATCTAAGCATAAAGGATTGATTAGTAAACTCAATTCGGCATCACTTAACAGGTAAACAAATTACTTTGATCGATAAAACAGAGTGCTTTTTATGTGGCTTGCGAAAAGATGAAGATTTGGACATTTTCTTATTGGGAGAGACCCCTCCTTTTATTAACTGCAAATATTCAGGCGTTTATTTTCAATAACATTCCTTTGATTCATAAGCATCCTTGATGAAACGGGATTGACCCAAAGTCAATATCTGCTCAATTGGTTCTTACTTGATCAGCAGCATTTTCTTTGTTTCGGAAAAAGAAGGAGTTGAAATCATATAAAAATATACTCCTGAACTTTCTTCAGAGGCATCCCAATTTATTTCATAATTCCCCGGATTGAGATTCTTGTTCACCAGTGTTCTCTTCTCCTGCCCCTGAGCATCAAATACAGTCAGCTTTACGTTCTCCTGCTTTACAACAGAGAACCTGATTGTTGTTGACGGGTTGAAAGGATTTGGGTAGTTCTGTGAGAGCCGGAAGAATTCCGGAAACTCTTTATTATAATTTGCAATCCCAATTAATGCAGTTGAGGTAACTAAGATTTTTCCGCTGTCTCCAACGGCCCAGCCGGTATTAGGGTCTAACATGAAAATACTCTTAATACCTTTTCCCCCGGGGTCAACAGTATCTGCTTTCCAGTTTAAGCCTCCATTTGTTGTTCTGTTTATCAAGGTTGGGTACGATGTTCCTGAAGCAAATACCGTGTCATCATTAAATGCATATATTTTATACCCAACATAGTTTAATGAATTCCAGGTATAACCTCCATCTGTTGTCTTTTTGCACGATCCATAGTATCCGCAAATGTATCCTGTATTCTGACTGCTAAATGAAACGGATTCATACAATGGCATAAAAGTACTAATTACATTGTTTACAGTAACCCAAGTAACACCACCATCGGTAGTTCGTGTAATATAATTGTATAAATAGTTTTCTGGATTTGGCGGAGGAAGTAATTGCGAAATAAATGACCAGCCTGTTTTTGAATTAATGAATGAGAAATCGTAACCTGAATGAGTAAGAGGTGTTATAGTTGACCATGTAGCACCGTTATCGGTGGATCTTACAATGCGTGATACACATCCGACAATCACAGTATCGCCAAAAATAAATATGCGGCGGGGAGAATCACCGAGGTATGTTACATTAAGCCAATTCAATCCTCCATTGGTGGATTTCAAGAGTGTCCAGTTATCTCCATCCATATACACTGTATTAGCATCCTTGAACCGGACAGCATTATACCAGTTATTCCCATTGTAAGTAGTTACCCAGTTATTGCCGCCGTTTGTCGTCCGCAAAATAACGCCGTAACCGCATGCTATTCCTGTATAAGCATTGACGAAATGTACGCATTTCAAATTCTCAAAAGTGTTCGATGTTTGCGGAGTCCAATAGGGTTGTGAGTGTAGATTTATAGTGAGGATCAAAATCAACACCAGGAACAGAATAATCGAAATTTTTTTCGGGAGTTTCATATGCTACACCTCCATTCATACTTATATTTAAAAATAGCTCATAGAAAATATATAAGCAATAGAATATTTAGTTAACCATATTGTTTTTATTCTATTTCATTGCTTTTTGAAGTTCACCATGAAATTAAATAAATCCCTTTTTTGTGTATCATCGATTTATTATCTTTGTCTTAATAGGAAATCAAATGCCGTAAATTTCGGGAATTATTCGGAATAAATGCGATTTTTTGCGGGAATGGTCCGCCAGTGGGCGGATAGACTTCATTGGCAGGCAGACGCAACATCTTGTTGAATCCGGCAAATGCCGGATGAAATCCCGCCTTGGCGGGAAGGGGGTTTATTTCTGAGTTTTACAAATTTAGTTTTAAAGTTTGGATTCCTGCTTTCGCAGGAATGACAAAGACCAGCGGGAATGGTCCGCCGGTAGGCGGATAAACTTCATTGGCAGAGGCATTGTTCTAAAACGTAATCTTTTGCGGGAATGGCGAAATTGGCAGACGCACCATCTTGAGGGGGTGGCGCTCACAAGGCATGGGGGTTCAAGTCCCCCTTCCCGCACAATTAAATGCGAAACTTATTTTGAGTTTCGCATTTTGTGTTACTACAAGCATTTTAAGTTTTATCTCATGTTAAGGGTGTTAGCATACCCGTTTTTCCTCTCCATTTTTTTCACAATTATTCTTCATCATCAAGGTCATCTTCAGCAAAGTTTTCCTCAATGAAAAGTTCGTCATTTAATTTTTCAATATCTATTTCTTCTTTATAGGCTTCATCTTCATGGGCTTCAGGGCTATCCAGCAGCTCCGGGCTGCACTCAGGGCATTCGCCGCACTCTATGTACTCCGGAATCTCACCGTTAAAATGCTTTGCCTTTTCGCCTTCAAATTCATGAACAAGGCCGCAGCTGCAATGTGTCTTTATTTTAGCCATTCAAAAATTTAGTTCAAACTCTGTAAAAATAAAGAAACTTTTAAATTGTTTCTATACCTTTATGAGTTAATTAAAAATAATTTAAATTTAATGTATTCGTGTTGCATTATTAATGCATTTTCAGGATATTATGAGAATTGAAGTGAAGGGTGATTAAAAAGATACTATTGAGATTATGATGCAAATAATCATTGAATATGTAAAGCACCAAGCCGCCTGTTTCGGCGGCTTGGTGCAACTTAACCAGAGGGAAATTGAAAAGTAATTCAAAATCAAAAAATACAAATGAATCAAAGTTCTGAAGAATCTACTTTACCAGGATCATTTTTTTGACCGAGACGAATGTCGCAGTTTCAATTTTATAGAAATATACACCGCTTGCATATCCGGAAGCATCCCATGAATATTCGTACACACCAGGATTTAAAGTTTGCTTTATCAAAACCTCAACCTGCTCTCCAAGTGAATTGTAAACAGCAAGTTTAACAAATTCATTTGAAGGCAATGAAAAACGGATTTTTGTCTGCGGATTGAACGGATTTGGATAGTTTGAATAGAGTTTAAATTCCTTTGGCAATTCAATACCGATAGGATTGATGCCAAGCGGAGCCATTGTAGTAAATCTCCAAATTTGCGAATATGAACTCGTTCCAATTGCGTTTCTTGCATTAACTCTCCACCAATATGTTGTACTATTGTTCAATCCGCTTACTGCTTTTATTGAATCCGTTAAAACAGAATCATTAACAACCAAATTTGTGAATAGTGAATCCGTTGCAAGCTGAACTCTGTAATTTGCAGCAGCAATAGATTTGTACCATACCAAATTTAAACTTAAAGGCTGGTTAGCTGCATTATAAACCGGAGATGATAGCAAAGGAATTAAAGGTAAGTATTGTGAATACCTTATTGTAGCAATATCACCCGAACTCTCGCCTGTAACATAAACATTTCCGCCTTTATCAACTTTTATAGCATATCCCCTATCGAACACTGAGCCACCTTGATTATAATTTCTTAACCATTGCTGAACTCCATCTCTGTTGTATTTCAATGTCATAAAGTCACCTCCATTAGTACCTTGACCGCCAGTGATGTAAAATGTTCCCGAATCACCCATAACCATTGAGCTTCCATCCTCATAAGAACCTGCAAAAGGAGCAAACTCTACAAACCACCTTGATTCACCGAAAAATCCGTATTTCCGAATGTAAATATGTCCGCTATAATCACTTGAGTATCCTACAAC
Source organism: Ignavibacteria bacterium (assembly GCA_019912545.1). Taxonomy (GTDB): domain Bacteria; phylum Bacteroidota; class Ignavibacteria; order Tepidaquicellales; family OLB5; genus OLB5. The sequence goes on from JAIOIK010000021.1 coordinate 5,843, forward strand.
AATTACATTATTTGAATCATCACAAGCTGTACCTACAATTCTAGTTGGATTTGCACTATTAATATTAATATTTGTCCACTGTGTTGCGCCAACAGAATTATATTTTCTAGTAAATGAATTGTAGCAGCAGCTTATCCTGTATCCCCCCGCCGAATAAATATTACCTATGTTATCGCACGTAATAGCTCCCGCCCAGGTTTCGCCCGTCCCTGCAAGATTATCAAACCATTGCAGAACACCTGAAGTATTGTATTTGAATACCAAATACGTCTGAATATTAATTGATACTGTAGCAGAGACACAGGGATTCCCTAAATTATCAATAGCAAGGTCTGTAACATAAACATCATTAGAGGGATAACCTGTGTATTTTCTAACCCATAAGGTATCTCCTGTTGAGGGATTCAGTTTAATTGTTATACAATCATTATATGTTCCGTAACTTTGACCTGCAATATATAGGTTGCCTGAATTGTCTATTTTGATTCTCATAGGGAAATCATTCAGGTTAACGGAGGAGTTATTATATCTGTATGTCCATTGCAGCACGCCTGCCGAATTATATTTAACTGTTGCAATATCATAACCCGTGCCGGAACCCTTGCTTCTGCCCGTAACGTAAATATTTCCCGAACCGTCAATTGTCATTGAACTAGCTATGTCTGTGTCGTTTGCTGAATGATTATAAGATCTTGACCACAATGTATTTCCTGCATGGTCATATTTTAATATTATATAATCAAAACCGGTGCCACCCGTATTATAACTTGTGCCTGCAACATAAACATTCCCGATTGCATCAAGATCCATTGTGTAGCCTGCGTCGTTGCCGTTTCCGGTTCCGTTATGAAATCTTGCCCATTGTTGTACTGTTTGGGAATATGAACTCACAGTGCTGAGCAATAGAATAAATAATATTACTGACTTACTCATGATTTTGTATTTCATATTGTTCAACATTTTTGTCCCTTCCTTTATTTTTGAGTGTTTCAAAATTACAAAATGATTTGTAACAAAAATCTCTGAACTGCTATTTCTTGTATCCTTTTATTGTAAAGTGTTACTTTTTTGTTCGTATATTTTTTACATTATTTTTAATTAGGCGGTAAATCGTCATTTTGCTTATGTGATGCTTATTTACTAAATCTTTGATACTTTTACCCAATCTTATATCTTCCAATATCTTTTCTCTACGTATCATAAACCTTAAAGTTGAAAATGATACAGGCTTTGATTTTATAAGCTCGTGCATTTTGTTAATTTTCTCTTCACCAAGAATTTCTATCAATTTTATCGATATTTCAGGAGTTAGCTTCATATGTTTTTACACTTGACAAAAATATGTTACGGGTATATAGTTTTGCAAAGACACATTTTTTGAGTTGTTACTAATTCTGCATTAGTATCAGTTAATAGAATTTTGAGAAATAATCATTAAAATGCACAAATTACCCTTAAATCAATGGTTTGAAATTATCAAATTGTTACTATATTTTAGTTGAGATAATGAAGAACTCCAAACTCATAACACTGCTTAAGACTTTTTCAAAGGAAGAGATGAGAAGTTTTGGTAAGTTTATTGACTCTCCGTACTTCACAAGCGGAAGAAATCTAAAACCTCTTTTCACAATTCTAAAAAGACATCACCCGAAGTTTGAAAGTTCGCAGCTATCCGACAGAAGAATACTAACCAAGCTTAACCCCGAGGAAGAGTTTGATAAAAATAAATCTGCTGTTTATTTGAGAGTTTTGTTCTCAGAGATGACGAAGATAGCCCGTGATTTTATGGCAACGGAAGTTTATTTATCCAACGAAAGAAATTATGAACGAAGGATGGATTTGTGTGCAGCGCTCAGAAATAAGTGGCTCACCGGAGAAGCTTTAAAAGTGCTTGACGAAACAAAAAAAATTTTAGATGCCGAAAATAAAGCAGAGAATTACTATTACAGGCAGATATTCTTGAACTGGACTATTATGAGTGCCCTTAAAGAGAAGGATAATCAACTTAGCGCACATGAATATGAAATAAATAATATTTTTAACATTTATGCGTGCATGTTCACTTTCTTAAAAACGACTGTCAATAATCTTTTTGTCGGCAAATACAGAAGTAATACAAGATTCAGAGGATTCGAAATGGTTGAATCATTCATAAGAAGTTTTGATGTTGAAATGTTCAAAAGAGTATTTGATGATGACGAATTTGAATCTAAGAACCAGGTTCTATACAATTACTATCTTATTAAATCACGTCTTGATGAAAATGACAAAGAAAGCCTTTTGATCCCGCTTGAATTGTTCTACAAGTTCTTTGATAAAGTTTCGCATATATCCAAATGGAATAACTTTATTTCCCTGAACAATCGCTTTATTGGAAGAAGCCGGATGGACAGGATGTATTTGATCAAAGCTAATGAATTGATTGACTTTGTATTGCGAAATGGGCTGTATGATTTTGATGAGAATGTTTATGTTGATCTAAGTATATATGCAACTGCACTTAGAATTAAAGCCTATCTTTTGAATGCCGAAACCCTCAAAAAATTCATAAACAAATATTCCGGAAAAGTGTCACCTAAATATGCACCGGATATTAGAATATTTTCAATGGCAATCTATAACTTTAAGATTGAGAATTTCGAAAAATGTCTTGAATTAACCTCAAAAAGCGATAATTTTGATGTGAACTATAAAATAAACAAATATAAACTGAAGATGTGTTCTCTTTTCGAGCTTGGTTATTATGAAGAGGCTCACTATGCCGTACTTGCGTTTGAGCGATTTATGAACAGAAAAGAAAAGATTGGTTCGTTGCTGAAAAAAGATACTTTAGAATTTATTGAAGGGATGAAAAAATTAATCTATTACAAAACTCATGAAGACAGAAGGAAGATCGATTCTGAAAGCTTAAGAGATTTACATAAGAACACAATATTTGGCGACTGGTTTATTAAGAAAGCTCATGATTTAAAATGACCATTATAACAAGAATTGGTTTTTATTTCCACGTCCGCACTTTTACGTCGCCGTATGGATATCAAGGTTGAACACATTTCAAAATATAAGTATATTAAGATAATTATATCTTCCCAAATTGAAATATAACAATGAACGAAATCAAAAGATTCAGAGAAATTTATGCTCTTATTTGGAAGGCAAATGAGCCGGATGAGACTTTTAAACAGCAAGAATTTGATTCACGTATACCAAAACTCATGGAATGGTTGAAAAGTCTGCATAAATCGGGTAAACTTGTTGCCTGCGGTGGTGGTGGATTTCAAGACCGCCCTGGCGGGCTTACTTTGATAAATTCATCTTCACCTGAAGAAGCATTAGAAATGAGTTCAGGTAACCCGATGAATGAGATTGGAACTACCGAGATAATGATTTGGGATGTTTATTTTGCCAATATCAATGAAATTGAAATGGAAAGTAAACTAAAATAACAAGAAAGTTATTCAAGCAGGAAATGTTTAGTTTTCCCGGAAATTAATAACATTACTTCCATGTCCGCACTTTTACGTCGCCATAAGGATAGTCAACTTTGAAATCCAGATAGCTTTGGTTCAGGTTAACTGATTCAAGCGATACTCTGAAATACTCACCCTGCTTCGGGCGCCTGATCTCGATCTTTTTAGCGTATGAGCCTGTGCCGTAATTTGAGAAATTTGAAAACTCAAAAGAGATCAGAGTCAGTCCCTTGCTGCTTAAATAAATATATTTGTAAACCGAGTAATTATCCTTATCAACCCAGTATTTTCTTGTTATCGTTCCGCGTTTTAGCGAAAGGACATACTGGTTTCCTTCTTCAGACATTTCCAGAATATCTTTTTTCCCTTTGGATATTCTTACAGTTCCCGAAAACGAATTCAGCATATCATCAAAAGTGCAGCGAATTCGGGTTAATGTTCCTATGTTCAGAATTGTGGTTGAGCCCGTTGTAACAACATCGTTAAGGTCATCAAAAAATGTGAACCTATCGCGGTTAAAATGTGCAACAGCTGCGTCAATTCCAAGCGGTCCTTCTATCTTAAACCAAAGGTCATTTTTTTTCTTAACGTGGATCTCTATATCACCCGTTTCGTCTATCTTGGGTGTTTTTATCTTTATCTCACCTGATGAAATAATATTATCAATTTCCGCCGCCCTGCTGTTGACCTCTTTTATTATTCTTGAAATTTCAAGCTTTACCGGATCGGTTTCCGTTACTTGTACAGTATCCTCGGCTACTTTTATAGTATCCTGTTCATCCTGAGCAAGCAGTGGGGTAAAATTTAAAGTAATGAGAAATAAAAATGAGCAAAAAAGAGTTTTCATGGAATTTTGTCTATAACTAATAATAATTAATCATTAAATTAATGAATATTTTGAAACAAATCATCACTTTAATATAGTAGTTTTTAATACCAGTAAATATCACAATTCTAGTCGAAAGGACAGCAAATTCAGATGAAAACCCGCATTGAGAAAGACTCCCTAGGCGAGATACAGATCCCGTTAGATGCATATTACGGCGTACAGACACAAAGAGCGGTGGAAAACTTCCCAGTCAGCGGATGGAAGGCACATCCTGTTATGGTTGATTCCTATGTTTACATAAAAAAAGCCGCAGCAATTACAAATGCAGAGATCGGGCTGCTGGATAAGAAAGTAGCCGGCGCAATTGTTAAAGCAGCAGATGAAGTACTTGGCGGTAAGCACCGCGATCATTTTGTTGTAGATGTTTACCAGGCGGGTGCAGGGACATCTCATAATATGAACACCAATGAAGTGCTGGCAAATCGTGGAGTAGAAATACTGGGCGGAAAAAAGGGGGATTACGCTCTTATCAACCCGAATGATCATGTTAATATGGCGCAATCAACCAACGATACTTTCCCAACTGCAATGAGGCTAGCCTCGCTTATAATGGTACAGAGATTGCTGCCGGTAATAAAACATTTTCAGGCAACGCTTGCAAAGAAATCCAGACAGTTCAGTAAAGTGGTTAAATCCGGAAGGACACACCTGCAGGATGCCTCGCCGATCACACTAGGGCAGGAGTTTGAAGGATATGCAGAGATCGTAAGCAAGCATTACGAACTTATTTCATCAACGCAGAAACATTTAGCAGAGCTTGGCATAGGCGGTACTGCGGTTGGTACGGGACTCAACACCCATATTAGATACCGCAGCCTGATGACAAAGAACCTTTCAAAAGTAACGGGCCTGAAACTAAAACCGACCCGCAATTATTTCGAGGCAATGCAAAGTATGCTGCCATTTATGGAGCTATCATCAGCGGTAAATAATTTTGCAATTGATATGACGAAGATAACCAATGATCTCCGTTTACTTGCTTCCGGTCCTACAACAGGGTTTGCAGAAATTATTATGCCGGCAGTTCAGCCGGGGTCTTCTATCATGCCGGGAAAAGTAAATCCTTCAATGGCTGAAATGATGAACCAGGTTCTCTTTCAGGTCATGGGTAATAACCATACTGTAATGATGTGTTCCCAGGCAGGGCAATTAGAACTGAACGTTATGATGCCTGTTATGATATTTAATATTGTCTGGATGATAGAAATTCTAAAAAATGCACTTAAAGTATTTGATGATAAATGTGTTGCCGGACTTGTTGCTGATGAAAAAAAATGCCGTGACTATGCCGAGAAATCCATCAGCATAGTAACTGCTCTGAATCCTATAATAGGGTATGCCAGAGCGGCTGAAATTGCCAAAGAAGCTGTGAAAACGCACAGGTCGATTATGGATGTAATACGCTCTAAGAACATTATGCCTGAAAAAGAGCTTAATAAGGTACTGGACCTGGTGAAACTTACAAAGCCAGGGCTGTAGGTTTTGATATTATGGAGTCCTCCATAAATCGAAGAGACTCTGCTTAAACTAAATTATGTATAGATTCCCGCTTTCGCGGGAACAGGAACAATTTGAATCCAACACGCGCAGAAATAGATTTTTCGAAGCTTGCATTTAATGTGGAGCAGATACGAAGGCATATTCATGGCGAGTATCCTAGACGTAAAATAAAAATTTGCGGCGTAGTTAAAGCAAATGCATACGGCCACGGAATTGAACCGGTGAGCAAAAAACTGGTTGAGCTTGGAATAGATTTTCTTGGAGTTGCAAACTATGATGAAGCAATTAAACTCAGAAACGAAATACCCAATACCCCTATACTGGTTTTTGGAACGCTGATACACTCAAAACTGGAGCCTGCAAAGTATGTTTCGATCCTTCACAAACATAACTTGACCGCAACAGTAGCCTCTTATGATACTGCTAAATTTATAAACGATTACAGCCGGCGCTTTAAGAATAAATTTAAGATTCACATAGAAGTAGATACAGGTATGCGCCGTATAGGGCTTGATTACAGGCGCGCTTACCGCAATATTATGCGTATAGCCGCGCTTAGAAATCTTGAGCTTGAAGGAATATTTACGCATTTTGCATCATCTGAAGAGAAAAATAAATCATTTTCCCGCCTGCAGTTAACAAGGTTCTATAAACTGCTTGGTGATCTGAAGAAAGCAGGAATAGAATTTCCGATAATACACGCAGCTAACAGCGGGGGAGTGCTGGATCTGAAAGATTCGTACTTCAATATGGTTCGTCCAGGACTTTTATTATACGGCTATTACCCCGGAAGCGGAGTTAGAAATAAAATTGAGCTGAAACCTATAATGAACCTGAAATCGAAGGTTACCTATATAAAAAAAATTGAAGAGGGCGAAAGCGTTTCGTATAACAGGAAGTTCTTTGCGAAAAAGCCTGAGTTCATCGGTTCAATTCCCATCGGTTACGGAGATGGTTATTGGCGGAGGCTTACAAACAGATCAAAAGTGCAGATCGGAAAAAAGCTTTACCGCCAGGTTGGAGCAGTAACTATGGACTGGATAATGGTTGAGCTTGGTTCACGATATAATATTGCGATCGGGGATGATGTATTGCTGATGGGTGAAGATAACGGCGTCAATCTAGGGGCTGATAAACTTGCTAAGATGTGCGGGACAATTCCATACGAAATATTATGTGCGGTTGCTGATAGGGTTGAAAGAGTTTACCTGAATTATTAGAATATTATGATAATGATATATTAACCGCAAAGACACAAAGGCGCAAAGATATGGACAAAGGGAAATTAAACGAGCTATCCAAGGTTTTATTGGATTCCTGCATTGAAGTTCATAAGTTAATGGGTCCGGGTCTGCTTGAATCTGTTTATGAAGTTTGTTTGCTAAAAGAACTTGAAATTAGAAATATTAGAGCAGAAGGGCAAGTGCCGGTTGCATTGCATTACAAAGGATTTGAACTTTTAAAAGATTTTAGAATTGATATCTTAGTAGAAGATGAAATAATTATTGAAGTTAAAGCTTGTGACCAGTTGCTACCGGTGCACGAAACTCAATTAATTTCGTATTTAAAATTAACAAACAAAAAATTAGGATTTCTGGTCAACTTTAAACAAAAATTACTAAAAGAAGGATTCAGAAGATTTGTGAATAATTTTTGAACTTTGCGTCTCTGCGTCTTTGCGGTAAAAGAAAAAATGACATTCAAAAAAGATTACGTAAACTACCTGCTTTATACAGTTATCAATTCGTCTGCTAACGGACTGAAGGAAAACTACCGCTTAAGGAAACTTGTTGACAGCATTATGCTGATTGATGACATAATGAAGATTACTTACCTTATCGGCAAGACCGCGGGACTGGATATGCTTTTTAAATATATCCTGTACATCTCCGATAAGATTGATAAATCACAGGTAACAGTCTTTAATCTGAAGGATAATTTTGAATACGACAGACGAAATCTCGAGAAGATCTGCGGGAAGATAAACCAATACAGGAGTGAAAGTCATGATACAATTGATATTATAGAAGAAGAATCCGCTTCTGTTTCAACAGGAGATATTTCCGGCAAATTGAGCGAAGATGAAGATGGTACTGATGTTAATGCTGAGGATTCAGCAGATAACATTATGGATATTGAGAACACTTCCGGATCAGGTGAGGATGATTCTGCAGAAAGCGATGATAGTAAGCTTACTTTGATAGAAAATGTTGAAAGCTATACAGGTGATGCTGAAGTATTTGAGCTGGATAGCATCAGTGAGTCCGTTGAAAACTCAGGATTGGAAGAAAATAATGCTTCAACGGGTGATGATGATGAAAAAGATGAAGGATTTAGCAATGTTGATGATGCTGAAATAGAAGAAGAGACCGATGATACAGTTGGCAATGATGCCGAAAACGAAGTATTTGAGCTTGATGATGAAGATGATATTCCAGAAGACCTGCCTGAGCTGGAGATTGAAGTTCATAAACCTGTCGGAGCTTCAAATGAAGTAGAGCACATTAAGGAAGAAACCATTACAAACGAAGCATATAATAAATTCGAAACCAAGTTCTTCGAGGAAGTAAAGATACTTGAAAAATTGTTTGCCACAATTGAAAAAGACTGCAAAACAGATGATAATGGCAAACTGCATGAAAAATGCCTGCAAAGCTTAACCGAGATCATCGGAATTTCCAGCGAGCTTTCGAACCTTTCCCGGCAGCTTTCATTTGATCTTATTGCGGATATTTTCCTAACAATGAATATTTACTTTACAAAAGCGATTTCTCAGCCTGCTATTTTAACGGGAGAGAGGATAAAGCTTCTGGATTCTTCGCTTGCACTTGTAAATAGCCTTATAAAAGGCGAAGATTATCTTAATTATGATACAATTGTGGACAAGATGGAGGCAATGAAAGCTGATCTCAGCAGAGCCCCCGAAAAAGATTACCCTCTCGGCGAAGAAATTGATGTAAAGGATAATTATAAAGAGCCAGAAGCTGAAGTGCAGAATAATCTTTCCTCAGAAGAGAATGTGCAGGTGTACAAGGAAGCAAACGTATCTGAAGATAGTACCGAGAGCACTAAGATTGAGTTTATCCCGCTTGTTAAAAAACCGGCATTGAAGCAATCACAATTGGATTCCGCTGTATTTAAGCTGAAATACCTTATCAGGGAATTTGAAAAGACTTTTAACGCGATCAATAACTTAAAGGGTGAATACAGCAAGTTTGATGCTCATGAGAAGATCAGCGAGCTTAACAATGCCCTGAGGCTGATCGCTAAAATTTCAGCAATTATTAAACAGCAGGATGTGCTGAAACTTGCCGAGGTTACTTATGTATTCCTAAAGTATGTTAAAGATTACAGGATGGATCTTCAGGAAGCAGAGATACAGCAAATAATCAAATACATTATATTTACATTCAAGATGCTTTTGACCAGCCGGAAGCCTGAAGATTTCAACGTGTTGGTGCAGCATTTGAATAATCCCGTTAAGATCTTCGCAGATTCATAAGAATAGAAAAGGTAAACTATGAAATCATACGCAATAGTTATGGCAGGTGGAGTGGGTGCAAGGTTTTGGCCCTACGGTACCTCAAGGCTGCCCAAACAGTTCCTGCCCATAGCTAACTCTAACGATACAATGCTTCAGCTTACTATTAAACGGCTGCATGATATTATTCCGTTAAACCAGGTTTTTGTTGTAACAAATAAACAGTATGTTGACCTGGTGAAAAAACAGCTTCCTAAAATACCTAAAGAGAATATTATCGGCGAACCTGTTGGCAGAAATACTGCTCCGTGCATCGGGCTTGCTTCAATTATATTACGGCAGTATGAAGAAAAGGCGAAGATGTTCGTTATCCCTGCCGATCACATTATAGAAAACGTTGATGAGTTTACCAAAGCCGTAAACACAGGCCTGAAGTTTGTTGAAGATAAAGATGCAATTGTAACTCTTGGCATTGTGCCAACGCATCCCGAAACAGGTTACGGTTACATCCAGTTTATAGAAGATGCTTATTACAAAGAAGGAAACAGTGGCTCTGATATCTTCCGTGTGAAAACATTTGCAGAAAAACCTACGCTTGATGTTGCAAAGGTATTTCTTGAAAGCGGAGACTTTTTGTGGAACAGCGGAATGTTCATATTCAGGGCTGATACAATGCTAAAGGAAATGGAAAATTTCCTGCCTGATCTTTACCATGCGCTTCAAAAAATAGAAAAAGCCATTCACTCGGCTAAATATCAGAACGTGCTGGAACAGGTTTTTGCAGAAATAAAGGGCATATCCATAGATTACGGCATCATGGAAAAGGCCAAAAATGTTTATGTCATTAAAGCCGATCTTAAATGGAGCGATCTTGGCAGCTGGGATGAAGTATTCAGGCTTAGAAAAAAAGATAAAAATGATAACGCAATAATAGGAGATAGTTTTATCAAAGACTCTCACAACAACCTTATAATGTCAACTAAAGGTTTTGTAGGAGTAATCGGCGCAGATGACCTGATAATTATCAATACAAAAGACGGCCTTCTTATTTGCAAAAAAGACAGAAGCCAGGAAGTAAAAGAAATAGTTGACTATTTAAAAAGAAAGGGATTAAGCGACTATATATGATAAGCAAAATTTCACATTTAGGCATAGCAGTAAAAGACCTTAAGACAGCTTCTGAAATGTACAAAAAACTCCTTCAATCAGAACCTTCCGAAATAGAGTATGTAGAAGAGCAGAAAGTGAATGTTGTTAAATTCAATGTTGGTGAATCCACAATTGAGCTTCTGGAAGGTACCTCGGAGGACTCTCCAATCACAAAATTCATAGAAAAACGCGGAGAGGGAATTCATCACGTTGCATATGAATCTGATGATGTAGTTAGTGATCTTAAACGGCTTGATGAATCCGGTTTTGAGCTTATCAATAAGGAGCCGCGTGTCGGTTCTGATAATATGCTTATTGCTTTTGTTAAGCCAAAATCAGTTGGCGGAGTGCTAACCGAAGTTTGCCAGCATTAAAAAACCAGATATTGGCTTGAAAGAACAATACTTGGTCAAATACACGGATAAAATACTTTTCATTGCAGAAGGACAGCTTGGTGATAACCTGTTACTGGGACCCGCCTTAAGGGCATTTAAGCAAAAGTATCCAAAGAGTTCTGTGACGGTACTGATAATGCATAGAAGAAAGTACATTAAAGAAGCCGGACCTCCCGGTGATAAATTTTCTCTTATTTACGAAAGCAATTATACGGGAACCTCAGAAGTTTACAGAAATCACCCCTATGTTGATAAAGTGATAGAACTTAACAGGGAAAAAGTAAAAGAATTAAGAGGAGCTAAACGCTTAAGAGCTGAGTGGGACTGTATAAGTTATATTCGGAAATTTAAATTCTCGGCTGTTGTTTGTACTTTTCCCTCTGAAAGATTTACGACCCTGGCGTTTCTTTCTGGTATAAAAATGAGGATAGGTGACAGTAATCAGAAATTGAGTTATCTATTGAATACCAAACCTGAAAAGTGCAATAAAGACCTGAATGTCCTTGATTATTACTGCTGCCTGCTTGAACCGCTGGGCGTTAGAAGTACTTCAAACGAAACTTTTTTTAATATATCGGAGAATGCAGAACGGTTCGCAGATAGTTTTTTTAAAGAAAACGGAATTGCAGAGTCAAAAAAAGCGATAGCTATTCATCCGGGTGCCAGCCTGAGATCAAAACAGATGCCACCGAAGTTTTTTGCTGAACTTATGAATATGCTGATTAATGAAGATCGTTATGATGTTTTTCTTTGTTTCAGTGAATTTGACAGTGATTATATTGATATCCTGAGGAAGTATCTGAACAAACCAGTACCGGAAGCTCAAACCCCCGTCCCGGAACTTGCCGCACTTCTGAAAAAAAGCAGCATGGCTATTATGCCCGATTCCGGTCCGCGGCACCTAGCTGCTGCGGTTGGCACTAAGACTATTGCACTTATTCAGGACTTTGCTGAAAAAAGGTGGGAAGTCTATAGGGATGAATCCAGGCATGTTGTTATAATGTCACACAATATCTGTGATACCTGTAAAAAAGATGGAAAATGCTATGGTTACCCGCCTGATGGCGAGAAATACGGAAGCATGTGTATGAGTTCTATACAGCCGGCAGATGTTTTTTCAAGAGTAGAATCATTATTAAATAATAAGTATTTTTCAGAAATGAATGAAAATAAATGAAAGAAATAATCCCGTCTTTGGCTTTGGCAATTATCTTTTTATCGGGGGATTGCATGGCACAGAATGATGAAATGAAAAAACTGGAATGGATTGTTGACAACTGGATAAGCTCAAACGGAGAAACAAAATCATATGAACACTGGAAAAAAATAGATGATGAGCATTTTGTTGGAGGCTCAGAAACTGTGAAAAATGGGGATACTCTTTTTTCGGAATCGCTTAAGCTGGAAAAAAACGCTGAGGGAATTTTTTATATTGCATATGTAAAACATAATCCCGCACCGGTAAAATTCAGGTTGATTGAAGTCTCGGATGTAAAAGCAGTATTCGAAAATCCTGACCATGATTTCCCGCGGAAAATATCATATGAACTTAATGATGGCAATCTTCACGCATGGATTGAAGGTCCCGGAAAAGACAGCAAGTGGAAAAAGGTTGATTTCTTAATGACGAAAATGAGATAGCCCATAATGTTCGATCAATATACTATACAAAAAGCTATTGAAATGGTTTTGGAGTACCTGCCAAGGCTTGCCCTTGCTTTAGTTACACTTGTTGCCGGATTATGGCTGATCAAGCAGCTTATAAAGTTCCTCAGCCGCTTAATGGAAGCCCGGAAAGTTGACGAATCACTACGTCCGTTTTTCAGAACTCTGATATCCGTTGTATTAAAAGTACTGCTGATTATCAGCGTAATGGGAATGATCGGTATCGAAATGACTTCCTTTATTGCCCTGCTTGGCGCTATAGGTATTTCTATCGGAATGGCGCTATCGGGTTCGCTTCAGCATTTTGCAGGGGGTATACTTCTTCTCATCTACAAGCCTTTCAAAAAAGGTGATTTTATTGAAGCGCAGGGACATAAAGGCACCGTAAGAGAGCTGAGGATTTTCAATACAGTATTAAACACGCTTGATAATAAGATAGTATTTATACCCAATGGACCACTTTCCACAGGGACAGTTGTTAACTATAATACAGAACCAACCCGACGCTTAGACCTTGTTTATGGAATTGATTATAACAGTGACCTGGATAAAGCTAAAAAAGTACTTGATACGATCATAAGAAATTATCCGCGCATTTTAAAAGATCCTCCTCATGTTATCGGAGTGAAGGAATTAGCCGCAAATTCTGTAAATCTTGAAATAAGAGTGTGGTTAGATACGGCAGATGTTATTGATGCAGGCTTCTATCTCAACGAGGCTGTGAAAAAAGAATTTGACCGCGAAGGGATCAGCATTCCGTTTCCGCAAATGGATGTTCACATCAGGAACGGAAATTCTGATTGATCATTGGCTAATCCGGAAGATAAAACCACAGGAATTCCGTTTCTTCTTTTCTCTCTGCTCATTGCTTCTGTTCCCTTAACAATAACAACTTACCTTAATAACCAATCCGATCTTCCAAAAAATGCAGCATTACAAATTACCGGAAGCTTGTTTATAATTTCGGTTATTGTGGTGTACTTTAGAAGTGTGCTAAAAGGCAGTCAAAAAACATTTGCCGGATTGCTTTATTTTAAGAAGTCCCTTGATCCTTTTATACTATTGTTTTTGTTTGCTGCACTAATTTCAACAGTGTTCTCGCTGAATCCTGAAATCAGCTACACCGGTCAATACGAAAGACAGTATGGATTGGTGCTTATCATTTTTATAACATTGATCTATTTCCTCTCTCCCGCAGTTTACAAACGGGAAAACAGTATCCCGCAGCTTCTATTTATTATGGAAATTGTTTCCATTGCCGTTGCTGCTTATGCAGTATTGCAGTGGTGTGGCATAGATCCGTTCGCTTTTCAGCCTGTAAACGATAAGCGTCCGGTTTCGTTTCTTGGAAATGCAGTATTTACAGGCGGATTTCTTGCAATTAACCTTCCAATTTCTCTGCTGAATACCTCCGGTAAAAAGAATTTGCCGGCAAAGATTATTTTTCCGCTGGTCATTGTTTTTGGAATAGCTGCTACCGGGACGCGCTCAGCTTATATTGCGGTGACCGCTGCTTTCATTGTACTGGCCTTCTTTTATCCCGTTGCAGCCGGAATGGGGGGAGCAAGCCTCAAGAAGACTATAAAAGTGAGCGGACTAATACTCTTTGGTGGAATTGTTCTGGCAATAGCAGTTACTATCATTTTCAATAATAATCCTTTTATACTAAGAGTGTTAAGTATTTTTTCTAGCAGTGATAACCCGCGCTTTGCCCTTTGGCGAGATTCATTTGACATTTTTCTGAAATACCCGCTTTTCGGCCCCGGAATCGGGATGTTTCCAAACGCACTGGAGGAGTTCTATTCCTTAAGGCTTCGAAACGATGAGATCAGAAAGTATTTTGATAATGCACACAATAATTACATTCAAGTACTTTGTACAATGGGTATTACCGGATTAATCGCGTATATGCTTATTCTTTTCAGCAGTATTAATGCCAGCATTAAAGGTATCTATTCATCAACTGAAAAGAGAGACAAACTGTTATTTCTTTCACTTATGTGTGTGCTTGCTGCTTATGCAATCTACGGACTCACCAATTTTGATGAAATAGCAATAACACTGTACATATTTGTTTATTTATCTGTGATACGTTTTGTTTATAAAAAAAATACTATGCAGTACAAGTGGGATTCAAAAGGATTCCTTTTCACTTCAATTGCTATATCTTTGATAATATTATCATTTTGCTCATACAGCACTTATAACATTATCAATAACATCAGGGCAGATAGGTATTATCTTGAAGGGATAAAATATTTTTCCGATCAGAAATTTACAGAAGGTGTGAATAAAATCAACAGCGCTATTCTGCTTAACAGCTCATGCGGAAACTTCAGGTATAACCTGGCTGTTAATGTTTACGGATTTGCTGTAACCAATAATAAGCTGAGCGTGGAAAGCAAAAGCAATCTGCTCAACCAGGCAGCCGGGGAAATGCTTAGAGCAAGAAAAACATTTATCAGCATTAATAGCTGTGATGCAATACTTGCAATGATATACTACGAGCAGGGTGATATAAACAAAGCAGATAGCACCAAAAATGAAGTATTTAAGCGTGATCCCCTCAGCATGAATTTCAGATTGAATCTGATCATGTACTATTCGAAAAGCGATCAAATGGATAAGGCGCGGGAGAATATGAAGCAGGTTTTGAAAACAGGATTTGAATCAGTGGGTGTATGGAATGCAGCAGCTTACTACTACTACAAAACTGGCGATAAAGTTAAGGCTTCGTTCTATTACAACAAAGTGCTGAGTGCAGAACCGGGAAACAAAGCAGTAATCGATATGCTCGAAAAGCTTAAGTGATGTTTAAATACAATAAATGGAAAGCTCATAAGCCGGATTCTGTCTAATTCCGTTTAACGGGAATCGAGCAGCCATTTATCTGATGCAGTCTACCCTGTATCACACCGCACGAGGCGGATTTGAGCGAGCAGCCCAAGATTGATACTTTACGCGGCCTTGCACTCTTGCGGGGTTTATCTTGCTGCAGGCATTACTGCCTGCACGGTGGTCTCTTACACCGCCTTTTCACCTTTTCTCCGGTTGCCCGGAGTAGTTTATTTTCTGCGATACTATCCGTTACATCGGGTTTGCCCCGCTGTACCCGCGCTTTCACACGGCGCATTGCTCTTGAGTGTCCGGACTTTCCTCTCTTAATTTTACTTAAGAGCGGCTGCCTGAGCTTTCCGTTTATAACGCCAAAAATAAGGAATATTTATTCTAACTTTAAGTGGGAAAATCTTCTGAAAAGGCTTAAATTATTGAATTTCTATTAGGTTAATCAGATGCTGTTCTTATTATCAATTCCCTGGTTTGCCAGCTTATCGGCTTCTTTGTTCAGGCTTCTTTCAACATGCTTAAAAGCATGTGGTATCTTCAGCGAGCTTAGCTGCATTATTGCTGAATTGTAGAGTTGCTTCAGCCCGGCATCCTTAACTTTATACTGTTTTTTAAGCTGCTTTATCATCAGTTCGCTATCGGCATTGAATTCAATGAACTCAATTTCCATTGCCTGATTTAGTTCTTCAATCAACTGAATGCTCTTTAATAAGGCCGAATACTCGGCCTGGTTATTTGTGGTTTTGCCGGTATATTCGTTCCACTTCTTAATGATTTTACCGGTATCATCATAAATTATAATACCAATACCGGATTCACCCGGGTTGCCGCGTGATGCACCATCTGTGAATACTTTGAGCCTGGCCAACTATTATGCAGTAATCGTTTCTTCAGCAATAAGAATTCTGCCGCAGGATTCGCAGGCATAAAACTTTTCGGCCATGCGGATCTCAATAGCTTTTTGAGGCGGAATTGAGCTGTAACAGCCAAGACAGGAACCTTTCCTTACAACAGCAATTGCTTCGCCATACAAAACTTTGCTTATCCTGTTATAGTATGCTAAGTCTTCTGCATTGATCTGCTTAAGTATGTCTTCCCTTTGCTGGTTAAGTTCACCCTCTTCTTCGCCTGTTTGTTTAGATACTTCTTCAAGTTCTTTACTATTGAGGTCAAGCTCGTCATTTATCTCGTCAAGCTGCCCGTTAATTAAAATCATCTCATTTTCAATAGCAGCTTTCCTTCCGGAATTATCATCCTTCGATGCCTTCTCATTGGATTTTATCTTCGTTTTTGCGTCTTCAATCTCTTTTGCTAGAGCGTCGTATTCTTTATTTGATTTTACAGCGCCGCTCCTAAGCAGTTCATCATTCTTCTCTATCTTTATAAGCAGAGTATCGTTTTCGGTCTGGACATTGTTTTCGGCGGCTTCAATTTCCTTCAGTTCTTCCTGCAGTTCAGCAGATCTTTCATCAAGTTCGCTCTTTTCTGCCTCCAGGTCTTCGATCTTTGCCGGTATATCTCCCCGGAGACTGTACAGTTCATGCAGTTCTTTATCTATATGGTTAAGCTTATACAATTGCAGTAATCTTTCTTTCATGCTCATTTCAATTCTATATTTAATATTTTTTTGTTTTTCCTGATATACAAAACTTTGTTTTTGGATTCCTCAAATTTCGCGTAATGATCGTTATCTAAATTACCGGAATAATCAAATATCACTTTCCGTATCTTTAATTTACTGATTTTCCCCGGGACCATTTTTAGATCCAGTATCGTATGAACTTTCGATAGTATACTTTTTATGTCAATTTTGCTTTTTAGTGTAACAACAAACCTTCTTTTACTTTGGTCCTGGTTTCTTACCAGTACTTTATATACTTCACATGCCGGCTCTTCGTACGGATGTACATTGTAAATTGTATCAAAAACTTTATCAAGCAAATTACCGTCACATATCATTTCCAGCCTTACTTCTTCAACCATCTCGAACCGGTTCTTTTTTCCTACAACGGGGCTTGTTCCCTCGCCGCCCATAAATGTACCAACACCCGTTGATCTGAAAGAACAGACACTATATTTTCCTATTTTGCCGGCCCCCGCAGATGCCATAGCAAATGTAAGTTCATCAACACTCTTTAAGGGAACGTAAACTGCAATTTTATATTTTTGGATAAATGAACTGCCTGCCGGCTTTATGCTTCGTATGTTTTGCTTTTTAAAAATCTTAACTGCTGTTTTCTCGGCGAAATTCATTTTGGCACAAAAAAAAGTCCCGCTTTTATTTTCGGGACGCTGTTCACTTAAATCTGTTAATCTTGCTTTTAAGCTTATTCTGAATAGAAAATTTAGTTATTTTTATTCTCATAGTTAAACAAAAATAGCAGTACTTAGTTTTAATTTCAATGCAATTCAAGCCTGTACTATAGAACATTAATTGATTAATATTTGTTAAAATTGTAGGAATGATAGATATGTTCAAAGAAATGCTTGAAAACACCAAATCTATTGCTGTAATCGGCATAAAAAACGACGAAACAGAGATTGCTTACAAAGTACCTTTTTACATGCAAAAGCACGGTTATAGGATATATCCTGTAAATCCTAAGTTTGCTGAGGCAAATATTCTGGGTGAACATGTATATGATAAGGTTAATCACATAATTGATGTAATTGATATGGTTAATGTGTTCAGGAAACCGGAGTATTTGGTGGTACATGCTGAGGAAATTCTCCAAATGAAGACATTGCCGCAGTATGTTTGGTTTCAACTTGGCATTTATAATGATTCTGCAGCTGAAATGCTGAAGAATAACGGGATAAAAGTCATACAAAACAGGTGCATTATGGTTGAACACGCAAACTTGTAAAAATTAGAAGGATAATTATTTATATGACATTTATCTCTTCATTTGTATGCTTTATTATGTATGATATGATTTGATTTATTGTTAACTTACAATATTGTATTGTTAAAATATTTTAAGTTTATTTTGGATCTTTTTACACGCCTGCCTTAACAATTCTGATAACATTCCTAAAAAGAGATTCACTTATTTTTTGAGATTAACTGCAATGAACGTGAATTTTTAATTATTAAATAATAATAAATATGCTTAGATATAAAGCAGATATAAAAACCCTCATCTATATGGGATTAACAACTTCGCTGTTTATACTTCAGTGGTCGGTGTTCGGATTTCATCCGGCAGCTTACATTGTTTACTTATTCCTATCGGTTTCGGTTGCTGTGATAACTCACAACCACAACCATGTGAGGATATGGAAATCTGATTTCCTTAATACACTGCAGGATTGGTGGCTTACCGTATTCTATGGCTTCCCCGTGTTTGCGTGGATACCTACGCATAATAAGAATCATCATAAACTGAATAACCGCCTGGGTGATTATACTATAACTTATCGCTTCAGCGAAAAAAATAATTTCTTGACACTTCTCACATATCCTTCCATCAGTGGATATTACCAGCAAAAAGCGATTAAGGATTACCTCAGGGATATGTACAGAAATAAACGTAACCGGTTTTACCTCAGCATTGCGCAGTACGTTGTGCTTGTGATCTGGGTAGCTGCATTTTTGCTGCTTGACTGGAAGAAAGCAATACTGTACGTAATTATTCCTCAGCAGGTTTCGCTTTTCAGTGTATTGATATTTAATTACGTTCAGCATGTGCATGCAAATGAAGAATCTGCATGGAATCACTCACGTAACTTTACGGGATTTTTGAATTTCCTTTTATTCAATAACGGACTTCATACAGTACACCATGAAACAGCGGGGCTGCACTGGAGCCAGGTGCCCGCTGAACACAAAAAAGTTGAACATTTGATAGATGATTCTCTAAAGGAAAGAAGCTTCTGGTGGTATATCTTCAGGAATTATGTAATGGGATTTTTTAACAAAAAGTATAAGACCGATTCCATGAGGTTAAGAAGGATAGAAGCTGAACGCTTAGCTAAACTTCAGGAAGAAGAATCCAAGGCTCACGAAAGAGAAGCTATTTTAGCTTAACAATTCTGATTTTCATAATTAGAGAGCCCGTTAATTAATTAACGGGCTTTTGTTTTGCTCAATTTCTGTTTTACTATTGTCCTGCGGGTATCTTAAGGTTTCTTCTTGCAACTACATCAGTTAGCGTCAAAGTTGTTTCTTTTAAGCTGAAGTAATACTCATTGTTTTTAAGATCAACGTATTTCTGCAAAAGATAATTCTTAACATTCCCCTCCTTTTCAAGAGATACCAGCCAAGTGCTTGGAGTTACTTCAACAACTGCGGCACCGTTGTAAGCAGAACCCAGCTTATAGATCTCAGTTTCAATATAAGCTGCAAGATCTTCATCATCAGAATCAGAAAGAAAATCAATAAGTATAGAGGCAGAGAATTTTTCCTCAGGGGTTAAGTTTGTATCAGCCGGATTGTCGCCTTCTTCTATAGGTGGTTTTTGTGTATTCTGTTGCTGCGGAGAGTCGTTTTTTGAACATCCGGCAAACACAACCAAAAATACAAGTAAAAGAACTTTAGTCAGAAATATGATGAATTTCATTATGAAATAATTCCAAGTTCTTTGCCGATGCTGCCAAATAGCTCAAGAATTCCATCTAAATGTTCCTTTTCGTGAGTAGTCATAAAAGATGTCCTTAACATCGCCATGCCAACCGGAACACCCGGAGAAATAAATGCATTTGTGAAGACGCCTGCATCAAATAATTTACGCCAGAAAATGAATGTACGCTCATCATCACCAATTATAACCGGCACTATTCCGGTTTGACCGTCAATAATAGTAAACCCAAGTTTAGTGAATCCATCGCGCATATGATCAGCATTCGAAACAAGCTTTTCGACTCTCCACGGCTCTTCTTCAAGTATTTCAAGCGCTGCCATTGCTGCTGCAACCGAGGCAGGTGTTGGCGATGCGCTGAATATTAATGCAGGTGCATGATGCTTGATGTAATTCAGCACTCTTTCGGTTCCTGCAACAAATCCGCCAAGAGATGCAAAAGTCTTCGAAAACGTGCCCATCGTCATATCAATTTTATCCATTAGTCCGTAATGCGAACCTGTGCCTCTTCCTCCAACACCTATTACTCCCACTGAATGCGCATCATCGATCAAAATCCTTGCGCCGAATTCCTGTGCCAGCTCAACCATTCTTGGCAGGTGAACAATTTCACCTGTTGTGGAAAATACTCCATCAGAAACAATAAGCTTTCCTTTATCTTTAGGAATTCTTTTCAATACGGCTTCAAGGTCATCCATTTCATTATGCTTATACCTCTTGAACTCGGCAAATGCGCCCTTTGCCATCAGATCTGCTGCAACTATACATGCGTGGTTATCTTTATCGGATATTACATACTCTCCTTTTTGAACTAGGGTAGGAATGATTCCCTGTGCCGTCTGGTAGCCGGTTGAAAAGAGCAAAACTGATTCTGTGCCGAAGTACTTCGCCATTTTGGCTTCAAGCTCAATATGTAGATCAAGTGTTCCTGTCAAATAACGCGAACCGCTGCAGCCTGTTCCGTATTTTTCAACTGCCTTTATTGCCGCTTCTTTAACTTTTGGATGAGCAGTCAAACCAAGATAATTGTTCGAGCCTGCCATGATCATCTTCTTGCCTTCTATCTGTACAACCGGGCCTTCGTTCTCTTCAATTGGGCGAAAATACGGGTAAAGCCCTGATTTTTTGACTTCATCGGCTCTTACAAAATCAAAACACTTCTGAAATAGATCCACTGTAAAGACGCTCCTTGCTTATAGCTAGATTAAATTAATTGATATTACGGTATTTATTGAATATGTTTGAGTACTAATTTAATTCATTTATGAAATTATAACAAGGAAAATCAGTTTTTTGAATAATTTGTAACTCGAATCGCTGATTCGAATGGCGAATCTTTGATTCGCCGAAGGAGGGATTGATTGTATATTCGGGTTTAAAGTAAATCTTACGAAACTTCGTTTCGTACTCCGATCAGGCGATCGGAGTTACAGTTGGTTTGTTGTAGCTCGAATCGCTGATTCGAGTGGCGAATCTTTGATTCGCCGAAGAAGGTTTTGATTTTATATTCGGGCTTAAAGTAAATCTTACGAAACTTCGTTTCGTACTCCGATCAGGCGATCGGAGTTACAATAATCCTGTAACTCGAATCGCTGATTCGAGTGGCGAATCTTTGATTCGCGAGGGTGGATTCAAACTAGTTCAGATTAATGGAAGATATTTTCTATAAAAGAGACTTACCGCATTATATTCCGGAGAATGGTATAATATTTATTACTTTCCGGCTTACTAATTCCTTGCCAAGACCGATCGTTGATGAATTGAAACGTGAAAAAGTTGAACTCGAAAAAAAAGTTCATATAGAGAAAAGCAAAGAGAAACAGAGAGTACTAAAACTAAAGCTGCTGAAAAAGTATTTTGCGAAATTTGATCAATATCTTGATAATAATAATAAAGGCTCATTATGGCTGAAGAATGACAGGGTTGCTAAAATTGTATATGATTCCATATTGTTTAGAAATATGAAGCTGTATAAACTATTTGCTTTTACGATAATGCCGAACCATGTACATATGCTTGTTGGTATTGGACCAGATTATTTGAATGTAAATAAAGAGCCAAGTAAAAAAGAAACTAAGTATTATGCTTCTGATGTATTGCGGGATCTTAAGAAATATACAGCGAAAGAATGTAACAAGATATTGTATCGAAAAGGACAATTTTGGCAAAGAGAAAGTTATGACCACTTAGTACGAGATCAAAGAGAGTTTGGTAACATTGTAAATTACATATTACAAAATCCGGTGAAAGCGGGATTAGTCAAAAGGGCAGAAGACTGGAAATGGTGTTATGTTGATGTATCTTTGTTTTGATTTTTTACGAAACTTCGTTTCGTACTCCGATCAGGCGATCGGAGTTACAATAATCCTGTAACTCGAATCGCTGATTCGAGTGGCGAATCTTTGATTCGCCGAAGAAGGTTTTGATTTTATATTCGTGCTTAAAGTAAATCTTACGAAACTTCGTTTCGTACTCCGATCAGGCGATCGGAGTTACAGTTGGTTTGTTGTAGCTCGAATCGCTGATTCGAGTGGCGAATCTTTGATTCGCCGAAGGAGGGATTGATTGTATATTCGGGTTTAAAGTAAATCTTACGAAACTTCGTTTCGTACTCCGATCAGGCGATCGGAGTTACAAAAAGTTAATTAAAAGGAAAATTATCAAATGGCTACAGCATTTATTACAGGCGCAACGGGATTCATCGGCTCTCACTTAGTTGATGAACTGCTAAAAAAGGACTACAAAATCAAATGCCTTATACGAAAAAACAGCAGCAAAAAATGGCTTGAAGGCAAGCCTGTTGAATACATCGAAGGTGATCTGTTTACCCAGAGTGTGCTTGAAAAAGCCCTGAGCGGCGTTGATTACGTCTATCATGTGGGAGGAGTAACTTTTGCAAAGAAGAAAGAAGAGTTCTACCGCGGAAATGTTGAAGCTACCAAAAGCCTGCTTGATGCATGTTACAGGTTTAATCCGGGAGTTAAGAAATTCGTTCACGTTAGCTCACAGGCAGCAGTTGGCCCATCGTTCGACGGCAAGCCAATTGATGAATCAAGAGATTATCATCCCTTAACAACTTATGGCAGAAGTAAAGTTGAGGCAGAAAAAGCAGTAATAGAGTATTTCGATAAGATCAAATGCACCGTTGTCAGGCCGCCCGCTGTTTACGGACCCAGAGACTATGCCATATACGAATACTTCAAATCAATGAACCGCGGCCTGCAGCCGCTCATTGGATTTGATAACAAGCTCATCAGCCTTATTCACGGAGTTGACCTTGTCCGCGGATTCATCCTAGCGGGGGAGTCAGATATTTCAGCATCAGAAATATATTTCATTGCATCGGAGAAATTCTACAACTGGCGTGATGTTGGCAATATGACTCAAAAGCTTTTGGGAAGAAAAACAGTCCGCGTTGTTATTCCGCATTTTGCAGTAAAGACAACAGCATTCTTCTCGCAGGTGTTCGGAGTGTTTTCCTCAAAACCAATTGTGCTGAATATAGAAAAATCCAGGGAACTTACTCAGGCGTACTGGATATGCTCAATAGAAAAGGCGCAAAGAGAGCTAGGCTTCAAAGAAAGCTTCACGCTTGAAGAAGGCTTCCGCGATACAATTGACTGGTACAAAAAGGAAGGCTGGCTGAAGTGATGTTATCTAAAACTATGGAACAAAATTTGTTATTAATTGCTGCAAAAGCTGCTGCTGAGAATGTTAAAAGAAATGAATTCAAAGAATTACATCCATTCAAGGAAGATGATGTTAATGAAGCAGTTAAAGATGCACTTGGAAATATTAATCTAAGAAATGAAATCAGAAAATTACTTTACCCCGAAGGAATCATTATAGGAGAAGTTTTCTTTGAAAAGCTCCAGGAATTTTATGTTTTATTAGGTTTTCATAGTATTGTAAACGAGCTTATTAGCGAAATATCTATAGATATATTTAAGGGGATTGAAAAAAAAGATGTGGAAAAGTTACTGAATTTCTTAGTTAATACAAAAAGTAGGTATTTTTGGATTTACCTAAGAACGTTTGTATTTCTCTTTCAAAAATATACTTTAGATTCTAAATTTATCTCTAAATGGTTTATCGAAATTTGTGAAAAAATGGGCAATGATTTAGCATCCGGAGATTTTTACACTGCCATTGGAAATTATGCATTTAGTTTCCCATTAGAGGGACTGCAAATACTAAAGTTATATTCAAATGCAAAGATTGAAAAGATTACTCTGCATATTTCAAGCATTATTATGGGAAATGTTAGAGCTAGAATCATCACCGATACGAAAGATATTCTCGATTTTGATGAAGTGGAAGAAGATTATCATGAAAATAAAAATGTGGATAAAAGAGCTATATACTATTGCTCTTATTTACATACTTATCATAAAATAGAGCCAAGTATTGATGAATTAGATAGCATATTAAATGAAGCAATTAGAGATGAAGATAAAGTAAAAGAACAGGCATATTTTATTATTAACAGATATGTTAATTCTAAAAGAGAGGATAGTAAAATTGTAGATTTTGGATTGAACTGGATTGAGAAAAATATACATTCTAGTAGTTCCGATATGTGTAAATATAACGCTGTTGATCTACTTAGATGGATAGTTTTTGAGGATAGAAAAGAAAAAAGTATGACTATTTTTCCTAAAATCAACAGAATATTAGAGAAGACGTTACCCATACAAATAGATAATGGTGGTACTTGGAGCAATATACAAGACCTATTAAGAGACACACTTGTTATAGATTTAAAGGAGTTTGAAAAAATGATTTTAACGATTTCAAATAATAGCAGTAAAGAATTTTTACATTATTTGAAGGATCAACAATTTGACTTTTTGACACATGAATTGGAAAATGTTGACATAAAGGATTTTATTTTAGGATTAGTTACTTCAAGAAAGAAAAATGAAAGAAGTCTTGGTTTTACGTTATTAAGAGAACTGCACTCGAAATATCCAGACACTGAAACTAAAATTAGCATAAATGATGAGCAAGCGCTTCAAATTTCTTTATTAGAAGCAAAGGCAAAATTAATTTTAGGTAAAGAAATTTGTGAGTATCTAATTAGTATTGAACCGTTTTTTCGTAATAAATCTAAGGCTCTGCAAAAGGATTTTATTAGAGAGATGGTTTTTCAGGCAATAAATTATCCGGGTGAATGCTTAGAGAAATGGAAAAAAATTGAAAACCCAAGCGAAATATTTAAAGTTGTAATAGAATCTGCAAATTCTTACTTTGAAAAACTGAATAACACAGCAGATTTGTCTGCCAATAGTTATTGTTTGCCAATTTTCATAAAAGCTGAACAAGAAGTGAAAAGAAAGATGAGCAAAAATATAAGCGAAGGGGCATATGAAAAATCAATATTTATGAAATTCATAAAAAAAACTAATGTATTGTATGGAGATAAGTGGAGTGTAAATCACGATAAATCAATTGGTAATCCTACTCAATTCAGCAAATTTTCACATTCTTTTGAACTTCCAAGATTAGAGTATTTAGATCCAGAAGGGATAGTATTGAGAAGAATTAAAGCCAAAATAGAATTAAAAAATCTTGTAAAATGAGTTACCAAATAGACCCTTTTGCAAGCGAAGCAGGATTTAGGTTTTATTTAGAAAAGCTTAAAGAATTTGGTGAGCTAGACTATTTAATCAAATTTTACTTAGAAAACATTGAAAATAAACGAATTTATCAGCGACCTAGTAAGGGGCCATATGGTGAAAAAGGTAAAGATATTGTTACTATTGAGAACGAAGAAACATTAGATTATTGCTCATATATTATTAAGTGTGGTACCCTTCAAGATAATCTAGATGGCGAATATGGTATAATAAAACAGATTGATGATTCAATTAACATTGATCTGGAAGAAAGTATATATAAAAACAGGAAAAGAACAGCTATTGTTGTTTATAATGGTGAGGAAAAGTATAGGGGGGCAATTAACAAGTTTGAAGAAAATAGGGTTAAAATACAAAGTAAACTAGATCCCAGACTTTTATTAAGAGATATTGAACGTTGGGATATTAGTGTATTAAGTAAAAAACTATTTTCACATATTAGAAAAATACGCGAGATAAATGAATTGCAAAATAGAATGAACAGATTATTTGACTCTGAAAGCATTGTTAAAGAATTAAGGGAAGAAACTCAAAAAATTGAACTAGGTACAGCACCAACTGATAAACTAATAGACAGATTAATAAATAGAATTAAGAATAGTGAAAGTCAATGGGGAAAATTTTAATTAATGGTAAACAATAAAACTATTTTCTTGACAAAATATTTAGTTTCTCTAACTGAGAGAACTAGATCTGAAAAAAGAGGAAGAAAAACAGGTTTAGATTGGGTAATCTATAATCTTGGCATTCAAAAAGGTTGGACCCCTCATCGCTTACCTTTTCATAGATCAAGTTACGATAAAGAAGTAAAATCTAAAACAGAAGCGGAATTTGGTATTGATATTTCGTTTATCAATGAAAGTTGTAATGAACTAATAATCTTTGTTTTAAAAGACGAACCATTGAAGAACGATACTTGGAATAAAAACAACTTTGATTCGGATTTACGAATGGCGTCAAAACCAGATATTACAAACTTAAATGTTTCATCCATAAAAATTATCTTAGCATACAATAAGGATGAAGATAGAAACGGTATCATTTTATTTGAGAATTTCGTTAAAAATACGCCTGATATTGTGGAAAATAAGAAGAACATATCTTTTGAAAGATGGAATTTATCGAAAATTGTAAGTGAAGTTGAAACTGACTTGTTTAATCCTGATTTACTCCCTCAGCATCTATCTGGTGTTTTTAGTTATTTGTGTTCACAAGTTGGTGATTTCAAGTATGCATCTGATGAATGGGTTAATCAATTAATCCCCAATTGGAAACGATTTTTGAAGTTGCTTTTTGAAGAAAAGATTGAAGAAAAAAGAATAGCATTGATTCCCGTAATTCTTTTCATCATTAAGGATTTTCAGAAAGACACAGCAGAATCGAAAATTGGGTGGCTGGAATTAATAGAAATAGCAATGTTGTATCTGTGGGCTAATTTTAGAACAATAGAAAACACAGACCTAAAAAATCAAATCATACTAATATGGTATACACTATATATTACTGAACTAGAATTATATATAAGTAAGAACGAAATTGCATTAACGACAGAACATGGTATCCATTCTCAAAAATTTCAAGTTGGTAATCTTGCTGCTTTAAACGACTCTGTATTAATTTTTGATATAATAGGTAAAATAGGAATTTTAACTTCTCAACTAAACGCACTCATTGACCTAGTCGAAAACCAAGTTAAGGTTGAGTTATCAAAGAAAATATATCATTATTCGGAATTGATAATTAAGTGTCTAAAAAGTAATCCTGCGATTTTTAGACCATTAATTGATTTGCATCATATTCAATTGTATTTCATCTGGATTATTTTATATCAAACCAAAAAATACGATGAAATTATTGATTGGTTCTATGGTCAAGAAACTTATTTAATGATTAGAAGAATAGGAAATTCTACAGTACCTTTCATTGAAGGAAGAAACAGATTAGATTTGGTCGCTGAATATGCAGCAACTAATGAAAAACCATATGAATTCATTGATGACGCTTCTTGCTTAATAGAAATGTTATTAGAGTTGACTTTTTCTATCGAAGAAACAGAAAGAAAAAAGATTCAAACAAAACTCTTTAAGCATATTGTTTTAGGTTTAGGAGATGATGATAAGAATATACTTAAAGTTGAGGAGATTATCGATTTGCAAAGTTGGGAACCTCCAGAGGATTGGGATCAACGTATTTTCTTAGAAAATGTCACAGATGGCATATCAATTAGTACAAATAATTTTAATGTAGACATAAATAATATAGATGATATAGAGAGTCAATTGAAAACTTTTGTAAATAATGTGGTAAAAAAATTCCCTTCAAAAATTCGATTTGACATTCCTATGAGCGTGTATTTTTTAGCATGTATTAAAAATAACTCTCCTTTACCTCCAATATTTTGGCGAAGTACTGTTTTTCCAGAATTTTACAAAGATTTAGAAAAAAAACCACAAAATTAGTTCAGGCGAACGGATGTTAGGTAGATCGGCTTACTTTCCGGTAAAATACTAAATTACACGAATTTGACTCTTCTGATGTTTTATTGATTTATCTCATCCCACCACCCTTTTCAATTGACTAAAAGCCCATTTTTCGCTATTTTTGTTGTTCTATACATTTCGATCTATAAATTTAATATAATATAAAGGTTAACAATGGCTACTATGAACTTGTCTGCTCAGAAAAGAGAAGATCTGGGCAACTCAACTACTAAGACTGCAAGAAAAAAGGGATTCATTCCCGGAGTATTCTATTTTAAAGATGCGCCATCTGTTGCTATAAGCGTAAAGGAAACTTCACTGAATCCGTTTGTTTTTACATCAGAGGTAAGAATAATAAATTTACAGATCGAAGGCGCTGATAAACCCTACAACTGTATCTTAAAAGAGGTTCAGTTCGATCCCGTAAGTGATAAGCCAATTCATTTTGACCTGCTCGGTATTCTTGAAAATGAGAAAATTAAAGTTGAAGTGCCGCTTAAGCTTGTTGGCGCTCCTGTTGGAGTAAGAGATGGCGGAGTAGTACAGCATAATCTTCACTCTCTTGAAGTTGAATGTTTACCTGCATATATTCCGTCTCACATAGATGTACTCATAAGCGAACTTAAGATCGGCGATTCAGTTCATGTCAGCGATCTGAAAATAGAGAATGTTGAAATACTTTTTGACCCTAATGCTACAATAGTATCATGCGTACCGCCTGCAGTTGAAAAGGCTCCTGAGACAGAAGCCGTAGAAGGCGAAGCAGCAGCAGCAGAGCCGGAAGTTATTGCCAAGGGCAAGAAAGACGAAGAAGAAGAAGCTGAAAAGAAATAATCCCGTTATGGGATTTTTCTTTTTGTATATAACCCTTTACCGGCGCAATTGCTTTATGAACAGGATAATTTTTTGAAATTTTATTGAGCAATGTTTATTGTATAGTTGGTTTGGGTAATCCCGGATCAAAATACCATGATACCCGGCACAATGCCGGTTTTGTGGTGATAGATAAGCTTGCTGAGTTCTTTAAAATAAGTGAGTTTGAGTTTGAAGACAACTACCTTTATGCCGTAACTGATTACAAAGATAAACAAATTGCTTTAATGAAGCCCCTTACATTTATGAACCTTAGCGGTAAAGCTGTTAAGGCTTTTTATGATAAGTACGAGATCACGGCAGAGAATTTCCTTATTGTTTATGATGATGTCAATCTGGATTTCGGTGCCTTAAGGCTCAGAGCAAATGGCTCCGACGGAGGTCAAAACGGAATAAAATCCGTGATCTACGAAATGGAAACAGAAAATATCCCAAGACTCAGAGTGGGGATAAGATCTGCTGAGGATTTTGAGAAGCTGCAAAGCGAAGAAGGATTTTCACTTGCTGATTATGTGCTTTCGGGATTCAGCGAAAAAGAGAATGAGTTAATTGATAAAGTTGCAGATTCCGCAAAAGATGCAGTGCTGAGTTTTATATATGAGGGTTTAGAAGATACTATGAACAGGTTTAACAGGAATGTTATTGACGACCTTGTATAACAGGGATTCTTTAGATAAAAATATTACAAACTAAATAATAATATGAAGAAAAACATAATACTAAGTGCTTTGTTATTTCTGTTAAGCTCGGTTACTGCATTTGCAAGCGAAGCCGATCTTAAAATTCCGGATCTGAGCGCCAGCCAGAACAATATGCTGATGATAGGTATCGCCGTATGCGCCCTTGGCCTTTTATTCGGTATAATACAGTTCCTGAAGGTAAAGAAATTAAAGGCGCATCAATCAATGCTTGATGTAGCCCAGATAATTTACGAAACCTGTAAAACTTATCTGAACCAGCAGGGTAAATTCATAGCGATACTATTTGTATTTATTGGAGTATGTATTGCCTTTTATTTTGGTGTTCTTAATCACACCAGCATCTACGGGGTTGGTCTTATTTTAATGTGGACCGTTATTGGTATTCTTGGTTCATTTGGCGTTGCTAAGTTCGGTATAAGAATGAACACACTGGCAAACAGCCGTATGGCTTTTGCATCCCTTGAAAGAAAGCCGATCAAACTTCTGAATATTCCGCTTGATGCGGGTATGAGCATCGGCGTTATGCTTATCTGCGTTGAGCTTATTATGATGTTGATTATCCTTCTTTTCGTTCCGCGTGAATATGCGGGCGCAAGTTTTATCGGATTCGCAATTGGTGAATCACTCGGCGCATCTGCACTAAGAATAGCAGGCGGTATCTTTACAAAGATCGCAGATATAGGAAGCGACCTTATGAAAATTGTGTTCAAGATCAAAGAAGATGACCCGCGCAACCCCGGCGTTATTGCTGATTGTACAGGTGATAATGCAGGCGATTCAGTTGGGCCCACTGCAGACGGTTTTGAAACATACGGCGTAACAGGTGTTGCGCTTATCAGCTTTATAGTTCTTGCAGTTCCCAATGTGATGTTTCAAACTGAGCTTTTGACGTGGATATTTGTAATGAGAATTCTTATGATCCTTACATCAATAGCGTCATTTTATATTAACGGTATTTGGGCAAAAGCCAAATACGGAAAAGCTGAAGATCTGGATTTTGAAAAACCTTTGACATCACTTGTATGGATCACATCAATTCTTTCAATGGTTGTAACTTTTGTTATCAGCAAAGTTCTTATCGGGCATTTACCTGATAATCTCTGGCTGACACTTTCAATTATAATCAGCTGCGGAACCCTTGGCGCCGCCCTGATACCGGAGTTCACGAAAATTTTTACAAGCCCCAAAAGCAAACATGTGAATGAAGTCGTTACGGCATCAAGAGAGGGTGGTGCGTCTCTTACAATACTTTCCGGTTTGGTTGCGGGTAACTTTTCTGCATTCTGGATAGGAATGGTATTCTTCTTCCTGATGACAGTTGCATATTTTGCATCGCTTTCAATCCCTGGCGCTATGATTCCTGCTTATGCTTCTATTTTTGCATTTGGCCTGGTAGCTTTCGGAATGCTTGGCATGGGACCGGTAACAATTGCAGTAGATAGTTACGGACCGGTAACCGATAATGCCCAGTCAATTTACGAGCTTTCACTTATCGAATCTCGCGAAGGTATTTCTGCTGAAATAGAAAGAGATTATGGATTCAAGCCTGATTTTGAAAAAGCAAAGCATTACCTCGAAGCAAATGACGGAGCGGGTAATACATTCAAAGCTACTGCAAAACCTGTGCTTATCGGCACAGCAGTTGTGGGAGCGACAACAATGATATTTTCGCTTATTCTTGTAATTAAAAATACACTTGGCATTCAGCCCGAGGCAATACTCAGCATACTTAATCCGTATTCGATCCTTGGTTTTATTTGCGGAGGCGCGGTAATATACTGGTTCACGGGTGCATCAACACAGGCGGTAACAACAGGCGCATACAGAGCTGTTGAGTATATCAAGAAGAATATCAATCTTGATGAAGATGCAAGCATGAGCGCTTCGACTGAAAAATCAAAAGAAGTTGTGAAGATCTGTACTAAGTATGCACAAACAGGTATGTTCAACATATTTATTGCAATATTTTCATTTGCACTGGCTTTCGCATTCTTTTCTGCGCCGGGCAAAACAAATGAGCCCGTTGCATTCTTTGTCAGCTTCCTTATTTCAATAGCTGTTTTTGGTTTGTTCCAGGCAATGTTCATGGCTAATGCCGGCGGCGCATGGGATAATGCGAAGAAAGTTGTTGAAGTTGACCTGAAGGAGAAGAATACACCGCTTCATGATGCTACAATTATTGGTGATACTGTTGGTGATCCGTTCAAAGATACATCATCAGTTGCACTTAACCCTATAATTAAGTTCACTACACTGTTCGGGCTCTTAGCGATGGAAATGGCAATTTCAGAGTCATTCCGCGCATCCGCTCCGTATGTTGGCGGATTCTTCTTTATAGTTGCGCTTTATTTTGTATGGCGTTCATTCTACAAGATGAGAATTGTAAAAGAATAAGATCAGCTGCAAGTTTCAGGTATCAAATTACAGTTTACAGGTTTCAAGTTAAACGAAAAGGCATTCACAATATTTTGAGTGCCTTTTTTGTGTACACTGTTTTCTAAAATTTTGTAACAGAAAATAAATAAGATAAAGATATGCTATTCAACTTTGATTTTTAACATTAAAGCAATATGGAAGTAATATAATTTATTTGCTAAGCAATAAAGCGGTTTTTTCGAGAAGCCAGGCTTTTTCATGTATAAAATTGTTTTTTTTCAATATATATAATTTCTCTTTTAGCTTATTATTCCTGTTTTTTTCTTTTGCTTTCAGAAGGACAGAGTAGAATTTAAGAAATCCTTTATAATTTTCAGTAAATACGGATGGAACAGATTTCTCAGCTTTTATCAGGAGGTGCCTGGTTGAATCTATTGCCAGTACAGCTTCCTCAAATAATGAGAGTTCAAAATATATTTTCAGCAAAATTACCTTTATCTGTAACTGTGTATCTGGGTTTTTGGTTTTAATATTTTTTAACCGCGAAAATGATTTAGCAAAATTTCCCTCTGAAAAATCTATTTTAGCCAGGCATATTTGAGTTACTATTTCTTTAATATTATCCAGAAGAAATTTTTCATTGCTGAAAATAAATGATCTAGCCCACGCTATATCATTAGCACTCAGCGAGGAGTTGACTATTGCGATAAACATATACTCTTCTATATATGTTTTGAACGGATATACGATAATATTCTTTGAAACAGCGTTTTTGTACAGAACAAATTGTTCACGTTTAAAATCATGTTTATCTGTTATAACCTGCTTCGCAAGGTATCTTTGCAGTATATTATGAAGACTATAGAGCTCAGGGTAACTTAGTTTTTGAGCCTCTTTCAAAAATATTAATTTTAAAGTGTTGTAATATTTTCTATCTCCTTTTGTAAGCAGAAGTATCTCGTTGGTGTAAAGATTAATAAGAGGAGTATCAGAAAATTCTTCGGGATGAGACTCAAGTGTTTTTAGTATTTGTTCTATAAAACTTAGGTCAATATTTATCTTCCTGTAATATTTTATATATTGTACTTTCCTTAACATTGTCAAACTGGCAATAAGGTAAAACCGTGTAAAGTTATCTATTATCAGCTTAAGTGATCCTTCTTCCGGCGTTTTGTTTTTCCTTTTTGTGCCTAGGCTCCAGTTATAAAAAAAGTATTTATTATCTTCCAGCATTGCCTTATCGTAAAAATAATTCATGGAATTTCCAGGTGTTTCAGAAAGAATTACATCAGCTTTCTTTATTACTGCACGGAATTCTTTTTCAAGTTTTCTGAGATTCAGTTCATTAAGAAGGAAAATTTTCTGTGAAAGCGGTCTGTTCCTTATATTTATTACGGTAAGATATTCTTCAAGTAATTGTGTTAATTTTGAAATTAAAACCCTCATAAAGCCATCATTATACTCTCTTGATTCAAAGATCTTTTTATAAATGAATTTGCGTCCAGTGGCGGTGAGTTCAAAATCAGGCCATTGCTTCTTAAGATATTCATAAATCTTAACTATGCTTTGATTTTTGTTATAGAATGGAGATCGTATAAACAGAGTGAATTCGTTAATTTCTGCCTGAGAAAATTTCCTGAGAATACTTATTACATTACTATTATGCATAATGTAATTTATAAACAAATAATTGATATTAAAAAACATAAATACAGCTTAAAAGGCTGAATAACCCTAATTTGCAACATTACACTTAATTTTCCCCCCATCTTCTACTTGATAACAATTTGAGTAAACAATCCGTAATTATTTGCAAAAAAAACAGCATAATAACTGAGTATTAAGGTATCAGTTCTGCAAATATCGAACTGTTTTCCCAATAACATTTGTTAATATGAATCTTTGTAAAGGGTAAAGAAGAAGTTTAAATTTGAATAAATAATTAATAAGAGTAATATCAAAATAAGGAGTTAATGTGAACAATAAACTAACAAAACATTTATCTTTCATTGCCGCACTGCTGTTATTATCTCAAAATGTGTACTCACAAACCGGTTGGTTTACCCAGACCAGCGGAAGCACTCAGTTCCTTAATTCAGTAATTTTCATAAATGACCAGACCGGGTGGATAGCCGGAAATACCGGGACGATAATAAAAACAAGTAACGGAGGCCTGAATTGGGAGGCTCAGTCAACATTTACCACAGTAAACCTGATGAATGTTTTTTTTGTAACACCATTACTGGGCTGGGCAGTTGGCGAGCTTGGTGTACTGCGAGCTACTATTGATGGCGGCAATACCTGGGGTTCACAAACAAGCGGAACATCAAACGCGTTACTGAATCTGTATTTCTTTAATAACTCTACCGGGTGGATCGTCGGGACAACAGGAACAATTTTATATACGGAAAACGGCGGAGCTAACTGGAACCCGCAAACAAATCCGGCAGGCGCGGTGGACCTGCGCTCAGTGATGTTTGTAAATTCAACAACAGGCTGGATTGCCGGAAATGACGGAAAAATTTTATATACTACCAATGCCGGTACAAATTGGGTACTGCAGACAAGCGGCACTCCAACCACACTAAGAACAGTATGTTTTTTAAACAGCCAAACAGGATGGGCGGCAGGAAATTCCGGAACGATAATTAAAACAATTAATGGTGGAAGTTTATGGACTCCACAGCCCACCGGAATGACAGATTGGTTTTACTCAATTAAATTTGTAAATGCACAAACAGGCTGGGCTGCAGGCGATGGAGGAAAAATAATTGCAACTTCTAATGGAGGAACAAACTGGGTACTGCAGGCAAGCAATACTTCAAATATGATTACTTCTATATCTTTTGTGAATTCCCTAACTGGCTGGGCGGCAGGCCAGCAGGGTACTATAAGAAAAACGACTGATGGAGGCGGATTTTTTGCTGGAATCACGCAATTAAGCAGCGAAATACCAAAACAGTATTCACTTGAGCAGAATTATCCTAATCCGTTTAACCCTGTAACAAAGATAAAGTTTGACATCTTAAAACCATCAATAACAAAACTTGCGGTATATGACGCACTTGGACGCGAAATAGGAACATTGGTGAATGAGTATCTAAAAGCTGGAACCTATGAATCTGAATTTGACGCCGCTCAGCTTACATCTGGTATTTATTTCTATAAACTTACTGCAAACTTTTATACTGAAACAAAAAAAATGATTTTAATTAAATAAGCAAAAATAATATGAAGATCATAGTAATATTCATTTCAATTATCTTTATTTTGGGTTCGGATATTTTCCCGCAGAATATTACCAATACTCTTGGCACAAGCGGAACTTATTCGATAAAAGATGGTTCGACAACGTTTTTCACTTTAAGTCAATCGAGCGGAACAATTAGCCTTATTTCTCAATCAGCAGGGGATCAAAGAAGCTCGATATTTAAAGGAACTGAAAGGTTTTTGCATACTTATTATGGCTCAGGAACAAATGGATATAATACTTTTCTTGGTTTGCAGTCGGGAAATTTTGCTATTGGAGGAACTGAAACCGGATTTCAAGGTAGTTACAATACAGGTGTGGGACATTCTTCATTAACGTCATTGACAACCGGATATAGTAACTCTGCATTCGGATATCAAAGTCTTCTCTCTAACACATCAGGATACAATAATTCTGCATTTGGAAATTATTCGCTTTTTTCAAACACAATGGGCTATAATAATTCGGCTTTTGGGTATTTATCTCTTTACTACAACACAATGGGCTATAATAATTCAGCTTTCGGGTATTCATCTCTTCGCTCCAACACAACGGGCGATTTTAATTCAGCATTTGGTTATCTATCTTTATATTCTAATAACACAGGTAATAATAATTCATCAATCGGAACTGAATCGTTATATTCTAACACTTCAGGCAGTTCTAATACCTCCGTAGGTTATCAATCATTGTATTACAACACCGTAGGCTATGAAAACACCGCGGTAGGTTATCAATCATTATACAGCAATATTAGCGGTCTTTCCAACACAGCTATCGGTCTGCAGTCACTAAAAGCAAATACTTACGGAGAGGGAAACACTTCTTTAGGTTATCAATCCCTTCTTTCAAACACGGTTGGGCATAACAATGTTGCTATGGGTATGTATACATTAGGTTTGAACACAACCGGCGGTTCCAATACCGCTATAGGGGAAGGTTCTTTATCTCAAAATATAATAGGTGCTAGAAATACAGCGCTTGGTCGTAGTACCGGTAATTCTATAACCACAGGAAGTAATAACACTGTAATCGGATATGAAGCAGATGTCCCCTTCGGAACAGCAAGCAACCAGGTAAGGATCGGAAATATATCAGTTACTTATGCAGGTGTTCAGGTAGCATGGACTATAACAAGTGACAGGAGATGGAAACAAAATATTCTGCCTTCTAATCTTGGGCTTGGGTTTATTTCAAAACTGAATCCTGTTTCGTATTTACGCAATAACGATAAAAGCCGGAAAACTGAATACGGCTTCATTGCACAGGAAATAGAAGAAGTATTAAAGGAAAACGGAACAGACAACAGCGGAATGCTGACCATAACCGATGAAGGTTTGTATGAGCTGCGCTATAATGATCTGCTTGCTCCCATGGTGAAAGCCATACAGGAACTGAACCTGAAATGTAATTCACTGCAAAATGAAAACAGAATATTGACTGGTAAACTTAATGAATTAGAAGATCTCAAAGAAAAACTGGTGAAATTAACTTCACAAATTGAGAACTTAAATTCCATAACAGATGAACTTAAAATGTCATCAGGTAATACAAAGCATAAAGAAAATAATATACAGGTTATCAGCAATGAAAATACAAAGTAAACCAGCATTAGCTGCAATATTTCTGCTTTCAATAAAGCTATATAGCCAGGTTTACAGCACAATCGACTACAGCACAGGCACACTTATCGATATCGGAAGCGGCGCTGATGTTTGCGCTAATGATATTCTTATAAATGGTACATATAGTGGTACGGGCACAATTTGTACAGGACCGCTCCCGGTAGAGTTATCATCATTTACTTCAGCAATTGAAAAAAATAACGTTAAATTAAACTGGGTTACAGAATGGGAGCTGAATAATTCCGGGTTTGATCTTGAAAGAAAAGAAACTAAAGCGGAAAGCCAGTGGATGAAAATAGCATTTATAGCAGGCGGTGGAACTACACAGGGGCAGAAATTCTATCAATATGAAGATAAAAAGATAAAAACCGGGACTTATAATTTCAGGTTAAAACAAATTGACTATAACGGCAACTACGAATATTTTGAACTTAGTGATACTGTAGATGTAAAAGCGCCAAGTGATTTCAAGTTGTCGCAAAACTATCCAAATCCTTCAAATCCTAAGTCGAAAATAGATTACGAAATTCCATTTGATGGAAAAGTTAGCTTAAAAGTTTACGACATTTTGGGCAGGGAAGTATTTAAGCTTGTTGATGAATTCAAATCAGCTGATTTCTATACTGTGGAGTTTGATGGCACTAATCTTGCAAGCGGAATATACTTTTACAGGATAATTGCTGAAGGAAGCGATAAACAATTTACCAAGACACTGAAAATGGTTTTAGTGAAATGATGAAAAATGTGAAAATGCACATATTGCTTTTTGGTTCATTATTCCTTTTACTGCAAAGCGTTTCATTTTCTCAAAGATGCGGAGACGCCATAAATCTCTGTTTCAATAGCAGCTCAGAGATGAAGATTGACAGTTCAAGCATTATAGTAACCGGATTTTTTTACGACGAAAATCTATATACTCATGTAGATCTATCCGGAAGAAAGACATTGTCCATCAAGTACAATTTGGAAAACAGGAATACTCCGGAAACGGTGTATGTTTCTAAAGTTGAAAATCATGTTGAATGGAAAGATAAAGACCATTTTCAACTGCGCACATATTGCGGCTTACGCTTAATGGAAATCAATGTATCATATTTGAATAGTGATGAAACCATGAGACTTTTCATTTACAACATCCCGGGGGACTTGCCTCTCAAGTTGAAAACCACATTTTTTACTGCGGGTTCTTATGAAATTAATCTCAACAGAACTTTGGATACTGTAAGATTTAAGGAAGATCCAGATGGAGTTGTTACGATGAACTTCAGCAGCTTTTCAAAAGTAGATTAGCCCCACTAGCTTCTATTCCTTCTCCAGAAGGTAGTTGATTTCAGAATTTGCAATATTCCCTTGCATTATAACTAAATATAAAATAATAAGTTACAATGTTTTCTTGCATTATTAATTGACAAATTCAATTTCCAGAAGTATATTTGTAAAGCACTTTAAAAAACAAAGTGAATAATTACAAGGATGTTTCTTTAAGGATTTATAAACAGTTAGTTCAAACTGGGCTTTTCTAAATGGCAAAACAAAACTTCAAATAAATGGAAAACATACAACCTGATTCAACACAAGCAGAGCTGGAGCTCTCAGTAATAAAGAAAATAATGGAAGACAGCCGAAGTGTGGTTTTGGATAACGGCTGGCATTACATCTTCTGGGGAATTACAGTAAGCGCTGCGCTCATAGCCAATTACATTATGGTACTCAGCCGTGTCAGTGGCAATTACCAGGGTTTGATGTGGTTTGTTCTGATGATATTAGCTTATGCTATTGTGGTTATAATTGAACGAAGAACAGAAAAAAAAATAAAGGTAAAGACATTCGCCGGCAGGATCATCAACGCTCTCTGGGCAGCGACCGGAGTTGCCATGTTTATATTCGGCTTCATTGGAGTTATTACCAAATCCTATGATCCCATATTCATTAGCCCGATCATTTCAACTGCACTTGGCATATCGTATTACACCAGCGGAGTTATACAGCAGGTAAAATGGCTGCAATATCTCTCTGTTGGTTGGTGGGCAGGTGCATTAGTTTTATTCTATCAGCCAAGCGTACACACCCTCATCATTTTTGCCGGAATGGTGATATGTTTTCAAATTATACCGGGAATTATTTTGCATAGACAGTACCGGAACGAATCTAATAAGTCTGCTTAAACCGTAAATGACAGATTTTAATTATCATGAAATAGATGATGTAATTCACTCGCGTATTCGTACTGCAATAATGGCTGTGCTTATAAGCGTTGATGAGGCAGAATTTACATTTATCCGCGAAAAGATCAATGCCACCGACGGCAATCTAAGCGTACATATGAAGAAGCTTGAAGAGCATGAATATGTTTCTGTGAAGAAAGAATTCGTTGAGAGAAAACCTGTTTCAAAATATAAAATAACCGAAAAGGGACAAAAGGCCTTCGAAGATTATATTAAAAAACTTGAAAGCATTATAAAAAAACAATAGTCAATTAACAATAATATAAACTATAAAAATATGGAAACTAATCAGAATAACTTTACCGGAAACCCTCAGCAAAGAGATGAAAAACTCTGGAAGATTGCGAAAAGAAGAGCCGAGTTTAAAAAACATCTGCTCACTTACATTATAATTAACTTATTCCTTTGGGGTTTATGGCTCTTCGGAGGAATCAAACGTGGTGACTATAGCTTCCCATGGCCGGCTTTTGTATCTTTTGGCTGGGGAATCGGGCTTGCATTCAATTATATCGGGGCTTACTCCGGATTTAAAGACAGCCAAACCGAAAAAGAATACCAGAAATTGATAAACAAACAAAATTAAACTATATTAAGGGCAGCGAATGAAAACTTTGATAGTTACAATTTTTTTATCCTTTGTTACATTAACAGCGCTTGGGCAGGATGCAAAAATTACAGGTAAAATTACCGGTGAGAAAAATCTTCCGCTCAACGGCGCAAATGTTGTAATTGAAGGCACGATTGACGGTGCGACAACTGACTCAACCGGGTACTATGAATTTGAAACTTCCAAAAACGGAAGCCAGTCGTTATTGTTTACCGATATTGACTACAATGAAAAGCGGCAGACAGTTGTGATCGAAGCCGGTAAGACAATTGAACTCAACGTTCAGTTGAAAAAAGGTGAGGTTGAGACCGAAGAAATTATTGTTACAGCCAGTTCATTTACTTCAGGGCAGCAGTCACAGGTTACAATCACTCCCCTGGAAATTGTGAGGATTCCCGGCTCAGACGGTGACCTATTCAGGGCAATAACAACATTTCCAGGCTCTAACCAGGTGGATGAAGGCAGCCGCATTACTGTAAGAGGCGGCGATGCAAATGAAGTACTTACTATATTAGACCAGGCATCTTTATATAATCCATTTATCTTTGATGATGATTTCAATACTTCATCATATACTACTATTAATCCATGGGGACTCCGGGGAATTAACTTCTCAAGTGGCGGATTTTCTGCTAAATTCGGAAATGTTCTCTCTGCTGTGCTTGATCTTAAATCCTACGAAATGCCTCAGGGAACAGGCGGATTTGCTTGGCTTGGCCTTGCAAATGTCGGACTTTCGGGTGTGTTTCTATCCAACAATAAAAAATTCGGCGCAACTGTAGATATTGGTCAGACAATACTTGAACCGTATTTTAAGCTTAACGGCTATCTGACCGAAAGTTACAATCCCATTCCGCTTGCCCGGGGAATCGGCGGTACGCTCGCATACAAACCTTCAACCAGCAGTAATATCAAATTCATTTTTGATTACAGTGATGATAAAATAGGCGTGCGTAATACAGGTCCTTCTTTTGACGGTTTCTTCAATTCAGGCTCAAAGACTGTCTTTGGCAATCTAAAGTATTCTGCCGGCATTGGATCTAGTACTTATATGAGTATGGGACTTTCGTACAGCAACCACAAAGATGATGTTAGCTACGGAGTTTTGAATACTGTTACTTACCAGCTTTACAGCAAATACAGGCTGGATTTTACTCACAAGCTTTCAGGCAAAGTGGATATTAATACCGGGGCAGAGTATGAGTATAACGATGACAGCTTTGAAGGAAGAGTGCCGCAGTTTTCATACAACTTAAGAAATGATGCGCCGTATTTTGATATTAATTCCAGGAATCACACCGGCAGGGTTGGAGTATACGCAGAAGCGCAGATCAAGCTTTTCAAAAGATTCTTTCTTATTCCGGGCGTAAGGACAGATTACCACACGCTTTCCAAAAAGAATGTGGTCGATCCAAGGCTATCTATGGGCTGGAAATTCGCAAAGAATCAGATCGTTAGGGGCGCAGTCGGGCTTTATCACCAGTACCCCAGGCTTGAATATTATGCACAGACAAACAACTTTGAACTGAAGCCCGAACAGGCAACTCATTACATTTTAGGTTATGAATATAACCTCAATGAAGGCTTATTTCTTTTCAGGGTTGAGGGTTACTACAAAGATTACAAAAATCTTGTATTGAGGGATCAGAATAACTTCCTTTATAATAGTACAGGTAAAGGATTCGCAAGAGGAGTAGATGTGTTTTTAAAATCGAGCGTAACAAACAAGTATTCAACATGGATTTCATATGCTTATACCGATTCCAAGAGAATGCAGTACGATGCTATTAAGCAATCACCTGCGAATTATGATATTACCCACAACTTAACTTTTGTTGCCAGCTATAATATATCCGATGTTATCACAACAGGATTAACATACAGGCTATCAACAGGTAAGCCGTTTACTCCGATTACAGGCGGAGTATTTGACTCCACCTACAACGTATATGAACCAATGTATGCTGATTATAACAGCGGCCGCTTTCCAACTTATCATAGAATGGACGTAAATTTTCAGTATATCTTCTCACTATTTGGAAGATTTGCAATTGCGGTATTCCAGATCAATAATATCCTTGGTAACAAAAACCTGTACGACTATACTTATAGCACTGATTATAAAGAGAGGAAAGAGATCATCACAACAAATAAACGGCAGTTCTATTTGGGATTAGGATTGCAATTTTGATTATTATAAAAAGATTTTAACCGCAAAGGTCGCCAAGCCGCAAAGGGAAAGAAATTTGAGTAGCCGCGGGTTTTAACCCGTGGATTAAAAAAGTAAAATAAAAAGGCTTTAGCCGCAATTCAAAAAAAATACGTGTTCATTTAATCTAAAATATTTCGTTAAATTAATAATAAATTTAAAATGAAAAAAACATTATTTACACTACTTGTTCTGATTATAGGGTTTGTTCAAATCAGCAATTTGTATGCAGATGACTACACTGACGCCATGCTCAAAGCCATCAAAAAAATGGGCGAAGCGTCCGATAAGAATGACAAAGCTGCCCTGCTGAAATTAAGGGGTGATTTTGAAAGGATACTCCAGCTTAAAAAAAATGAATGGATGGTAAATTACTATCTCGGCTCAATTGATTATATGCTTTCACGCTCTGCCGCCGAAGAAAAAAATAACGATGATGTCAAAAAATATACTGAATCAGCCATTAGCCTTTTTGATAAATGTACCGATATGAAAGATGATTTTGCCGATGCATATGTAATGAAAATGGCAGCCCAGGGCAACCGCTGGCAGTATGAACCCGCAAAAATGAATGATATCATCGCTAAATCAACAGAAGCGAAGGATAAAGCATACAAGCTAGAGCCTGAAAATCCGAGATATTACTTAATAGACGGATATATGACATTCTACACTCCCGAGAGCTTTGGCGGCGGAGTTGATAAAGCGCAGACCATGTTCGAAAAATCATGGGAATATTTTAAGACATACAAGCCTAAAGATGAAACTTACCCCAACTGGGGCAATGACCAGGCTGCGGGAATGGTCGCAATGTGCTATATTAAGAACGACAAAATGGAAGATGCAAAGAAATGGATAGATATGGCCAATGAAGTGAAGCCTGAATCAAACTTCATCAAAGGATTTGTTATGCCTGAATATGAAAAGAATAAGAAATAATTAAATAGTTGTTGATCCCGCCAAGGCGGGACTGCGAAAACCCAAAAGGTTTTCTTGAAAGTAAAAAAGATGTTAATTATGGGGGCTGAAGCCCCTTTTTTTTTATGACTCTATTTATAGTGAAAGTACCTTTATTTATTTATTGGTATTTTTGAAGAATGAAAGACAGCTTTCTTACAAAAAAGCAGAAATCCTTCATTGAATCTGCTCTCGTTAAACAGGATTACAAAAAGATAGTTGGTATTCTTGACTCCATTTCTACAAAGCACTCCGGTACAGCAAAAATGAAAGATAAGCGTTATGTGATCGCTGAAATAGCAAAACACATTGCAGGTCTGAAGCTTAAAGACTTCTCCCGCAAGTTCTTCATAACCGGAATGAAGATCTTATCAATAAAATCTGATAATGCCAAAGAAATTGGAATCCACATTCTGTGGCGTGGATACAAACACAATAGGAAAACTGTATTGCAATGGCTATATAAAATTACAGACGATAACAACTGGGAAGTACGCGAGTTTGCTGCAGGAGCACTCGGCAATTTAACTTCAGCACATCCGGATT
Organism: Ignavibacteria bacterium; assembly: GCA_019912545.1. Lineage (GTDB taxonomy): Bacteria > Bacteroidota > Ignavibacteria > Tepidaquicellales > OLB5 > OLB5. Next base: position 49,307 of record JAIOIK010000021.1, read on the forward strand.
TCTACAATATCCTTAAACGATGGTCAAAAGATAAGCGCGAAAATATTAGGCGCGGAGTTGTCCTTGCTGCGGCAGCCCTTAGGAACAGGAAAGACTCGTCATCTACTGTAAAAGCCTTTGCACTTCTGGAACCGCTTTTATATGACAGCTCTGCATACGTGAAGAAAAATCTCGGGCCGTTTATTTTAGGATCATACTTCGGCAATGCATTCCCGAATGAGCTGTTTAAGTTTCTTGACAGGATCATAAAAATTGATAATGCGCATGTTAGGTGGAATGCTGCGATGGTTTTCAATAATAGCTTCGGTAACAGATATCCAAACGAAGCATTAAAGTACCTGAAGCTGCTTTCAAAGGATACCCGTTCGGTTGTGCAAAGAGCGGTCAAATCCACATTAAATCATTTACGGAAAAGACATAAAAATATTAAACTATGAATGATGAATTAGTTCTTGAATTTGTTAAATGTATTAACGAACATGATGTAACAAAGCTATCACAATTGATGACAGAAGACCATATCTTTACCGATGCCCATAATAATTCCATAACAGGAAAGAATGAATTGATGCTGGGATGGCAAGAGTATTTCAAAATGTTCCCTGATTATAAAATAGAAATTGATGAATTTTACAGCTGCGGAGATGTTTTTGCTATGTTTGGTTTTGCAAGCGGAACGTACAAAGGCTGTAACCCCGAACACAATCACTGGAAACTTCCTGCTGCCTGGAAGGCTTTGGTAATAGGGGGAAAGCTCAGCCATTGGCAGGTTTATTGTGATACAGCCATACCTTCAGGTATTATGGAGAAAGCAGCAAAAATCCGCTAATAACCGATAAATACCCAATAAATTGTTAATTTTTTCTTAACTCTAATTTCACTAACTTTGTAGCAGAATTTATAATTATGATCCTTCAAGGATAAAGTTCATGAAAATTTCTGATATACTAAGCGCTGATGTAATAGCTGTGAACCTGGAAGTAGCTGATAAAGATGATGCAATTCACAAAGTAATTGATCTTGCGGCAAAGTCTGGCAAGATCCTTAACCTGGATAAAGTATCACAAACTATTTTCGAACGGGAAAAGCTTGTATCCACCGGAGTTGGCAAAGGGTTCGCCATTCCGCACGGTAAGACCGATTCAATAAGCGACGTGGTCGCAGCTTTTGCTATTACTAAAGAACCTATAGATTTTGATTCAATTGATGGTGAACCGGTCAGGTTCATTTTTCTTTTAATAGGGAAGGAAAACCTTCTGAACACCCACATAAAACTCTTAAGCCGTATTTCAAGGCTTATGAATAAAGATGATTTCAGGGAAAGGCTGCTGGAAGCAGATTCTCCGGAAGCAGTACTTGGAATATTCAAGGAAGAGGAGAAGAATTACTTCGATATTTAATACTGATTAATTTTCAGTCCTGAGTTTGACAGGAAGTGTTTGTTTATGAGTTTCGCCACCTTCATAATTGAATAAATAAAATTTGGTTTAATCTAAAAAATCTGATATCATGCCCAAAAAACTTGTGTATTATTTTGGCGGTAAAAAAGCAGATGGCGATGCCGCGATGAAACCTTTGCTTGGAGGCAAAGGCGCTAATCTTGCTGAAATGGTTAATTTAAAGCTGCCAGTGCCTCCCGGTTTCACAATTACCACAGAAGTTTGCACCCACTACTACAATAACAACAGAAAATATCCGAAAGAATTAAAGCTCCAGGTCCGCGCTGCTTTGGCACGTATGGAAAAGGAGATCGGCAAAAAATTCGGCGATAGAAAAAATCCGCTTTTGGTTTCCGTTCGCTCCGGCGCGCGCGCATCAATGCCCGGAATGATGGATACTATATTAAACCTGGGTTTGAATGAAGATACTGTGCACGGATTGATCGAAATGACCGGTAATCAGCGCTTCGCATATGATAGTTACCGCCGCTTTGTACAAATGTACGGCGATGTTGTTATGGAAATGAAACCCCACACAAAAGACGCGCGCGATCCGTTTGAGCTTATAATAGAAACAAAGAAAAAAGAAAAAGGTATTAAGCTTGATACTGAATTTACCGCCGGAGACTTAAAGGATCTTGTGTATCTCTTCAAAATGGAGATAAAGAACAAACTTGGCAGGGAGTTCCCCGAAGACCCCATGGAACAGATAAACGGCGCAGTGGATGCAGTTTTCAACTCATGGATGAATGAAAGAGCTATTGTTTACAGGAAGCTCAATAATATTCCCGCATCATGGGGAACCGCTGTTAATGTTCAGTCGATGGTATTCGGAAATATGGGTGAGTCATCCGGAACAGGCGTTGCATTTACACGCGATCCTGCATCGGGCGAAGATGTGTTTTATGGCGAATACCTGATGAACGCACAAGGAGAGGATGTTGTCGCAGGAACTAGAACTCCACTGAAGATATCTACGCTTGAAGAGCAAAGCCCCGAAATGTATAGCCAGCTTGAAAAAATAAGAGAGATACTTGAGCAGCATTACAAAGATATGATGGATATTGAGTTCACCATCCAGGACGGCAAGCTCTATATTTTGCAGTGCCGCGTTGGAAAAAGAACCGGCGGAGCCGCTGTAAGAATTGCCGTTGACATGGTGAAACAAAAACTTATCTCGGAAAAAGAAGCACTTCTCAGAATTGAACCTGACCAGCTAAACCAGCTGCTCAGGCCGATTTTTGATAATGCTGAAAAAGATGCCGCTATAAAACAGGGCAGGCTGATCGCAAAAGGACTAAACGCCGGCCCCGGCGCAGCTACCGGAAAAATATATTTCAATGCTTCTGATGCCGAAGATGCAGCTCACAGAGGTGAGAAGGTAATTCTTGTAAGAGTTGAAACTTCACCTGAAGATATTAAAGGCATGAATGCCGCAGAAGGTATCCTAACCGCAAGGGGAGGAATGACTTCCCATGCCGCGCTTGTTGCAAGGCAGATGGGCAAGGTTTGTGTTGCAGGATGCGGATCACTTGATATTGACTATGCAGCCAGGGAAATGAAAGTTGAGGATGAAAACAAAAATATTACGATCAAAGAGGGCGAGTGGATATCTATAGACGGAACTACCGGCGAAGTAATTGAAGGAAAGCTTCAGACAAAAGATTCCGAAATACTGCAGGTGTTAATAGAAAAATCACTGAAACCGGAACTTTCGGAAACCTATGGCATATACGATAGAGTAATGAAGTGGGCAGATAAGTACAGAACTCTAAAAGTAAGAACCAATGCCGATCAGCCTGACCAGTGCAGGAATGCTCTTGCATTCGGCGCTCAGGGTATTGGGCTTTGCAGAACTGAGCACATGTTCTTCGGCGGAGATAGAATTGACGCAGTCAGAGAAATGATCCTTGCTGATACACTTGAAGAAAGAGAAACCGCGCTTGCTAAACTTTTCCCGTACCAGAAGGAAGATTTCCTTGGAATATTTAAAGTGATGGGTGACCTGCCTGTAACCATAAGGACTCTTGACCCCCCGCTGCATGAGTTTTTGCCTCATGAAGAAAACGAACAGCGCGAACTTTCTGTAAAGCTTTCCAAATCATTTGATGAGATAAAAGCAAAAGTGGAAAGCCTTCACGAGTTCAACCCGATGATGGGCCACCGCGGATGCAGGCTTGGCATTATGTACCCTGAAATTACTGCTATGCAGGTACGCGCCATATTCTGCGCTGCCGCCGAAGCAAAGAAATCCGGCATAAACGTTAAGCCTGAAGTAATGATACCGCTTGTTGGATATAAAAATGAGCTTGTTAACCAGGCCGATCTTGCAAGAAAGATCGCAAAAGAAGTTATGGATGAATATGGCGTGAAGTTTGAATACCACGTAGGCACTATGATAGAAGTTCCGCGTGCTGCAGTTACTGCTGATGAAATTGCTGAAGTTGCGGAGTTCTTTTCGTTCGGGACAAACGATCTAACCCAGCTAACAATGGGACTCTCGCGCGATGATTCCGGAACATTTTTGCCATACTATGTTGATAAAGACCTCATCCCGGGCGATCCGTTTATTTCTATCGATAGAGCCGTTGCTTCACTTGTAAAGATGGCTGTTGATAAAGGGCGCAGTGTTAAACCGAAGCTTAAGATAGGGATTTGCGGCGAGCATGGCGGCGACCCGAAGACGATTCACTTCTGCCACAAGTCAGGGCTTGATTATGTAAGCTGTTCACCATTCAGACTGCCTATTGCAAGGCTTTCTGCAGCGCAGGCACATTTAATGTATGATGATGCAAAGCACGCAAAGAAATCCGGTAAAAAATCTGTAAAGCAAACAGCAAAAAAGAAAGCCGGGAAAAAAGCAAAGGGAAAAGGGAAGAAGTAAATTTTATTGTCATCCCCGCGCAGGCGGGGATCCAGATTAATGGTCTTTTCATATCATTTGTCTCCGCCTGTGAAGTAAATCTATTCTTTCTATGAGATTTCTTTTCTTGTTCTTTTTGTCTTGACACAAAAAGAACCAAAAAAGTCAAGGCTTATGAAAATTGCCTAAAATTATCTTCGCCTAACAGGAAAATAACTCGTTCCGACTTACGTCGGAACTCAGACAGATTTTCCTGTGTCGTTTCTGCTCGATAATTTCTTAACGTCAATTTTCATATGCCGTTTTTCATGATGTGAAAATGAAAACTAATCGTCCACCCATATTCTTCTCCTTGCTAAAATGAAATCAAAAATTCGCGAAATTAGTGTAATTCGTGGTTAATTCTTTGTTTTATTAGTATTGACCTGCGGGTTTTATTGTATTAATTTTGTACATACTTAAGATTCACAAATGATAAGACATTAGGATCTTCTTCACTCGACTGGGACCCTTGTGTGCGATAATAAATTTGATACCGATAGCTGATTACAAACCTTTAGACTTTGTAATGTATGCTTAAAAATAAACAAATCCCGAAGCACTGCCTATCAATAGGCGCTAAGGCCGACGGCAGGCAAGCCTCCGGAATTCCGAATTTCATTCCGTTCTATTTTCGCTTTTTAACTTTGCTGGTATTGTCCTATACAGTGCTAACAAAGAAAAATAATGTTTATTACATTAATAGAAGTAAACGAGTATATCCAATATGAAAAAAATAGTTTACATCTTTGTAGCGTTTCACGTTTCGCTTTTTACATTTCACGTAATAGCCCAGCAGCCAACACAGGAGTGGGTAAGGAGATATTCTGGTCCAACTTCTGAACGGGCTAACGGGGTTTCGCTCAGAGTAGATAACTCAGGTAATGTATTTGTTCTTACAAATGTAAACCAGGGAACAAGCAATTCTGATTTTAGTATTCTTAAATATAGCCCGACCGGTGCATTACTATGGGAGCGCGTTTATGATAGCCCAGGCAGCATAAATGACAATGGGGTTGGTTTGGCTTTGGATAACGGTGGAAGTGTTTATGTTACCGCAACCAATGAATTGAATTCAAATTTTCACATAAATACTGTTAAATATAATACAGATGGTGTTTTCCAGTGGGATAGAGTATACAATGGCGGTGCAAGTGCTGACGAAACATACGGAATTATACTTGATAAAACAGACAATATTGTTGTTTATGGATATACATCCAACGGAGGAGTCGTTTCTGCCTTAACCATCAAGTATAATGGTAACGGTGATAGCTTATGGGTCAGAAAATTCGCCCAGATTTCCAGCAACAACACTATTAATGACGGAGTAGTTGATGATTCAAATAATGTTTACTTGGCAGGCAGGACTGGAGCTGATTATTTGATACTAAAATACAGTTCAAGCGGAAGTCAGCAATGGTATGTAACTTATAACAGCCCACAGAATTATTTTGATATTGGCTGGTGTATCGCCATTGATAACAATAGAAATGTTTATGTTGTTGGAACAACTGCCATACCTTTTAGATCTTCAAATAATACATTAGTCAAATTGAATAGTAACGGACTGATACAATGGTCAAGAATTTATGTTGGAATATTTGGTGATAGTGGTGGATGTCAAATTCCACAGGGAATTGTATCAACACCCGATGGTGCCTCAATTTATTATACCACTTCTTGTAGTAATAATACCGGTGGCGGTGGATACGATATTGTTACTTCAAGATATGATTCACAAGGCGATACACAATGGGTAAAAAGATATGGGGGTGGTGTAAATGCCACAGCTAACATGCCGGAGTGTATTAGACTGGACAGCCAAGATAACATATATATTGCCGGACTGGCCGCTTACTCAGCAACAGGAGATGATTATGTAGTAATCAAATATTTGCCAAACGGTCTTCAGCATTGGGTTGCAGGTTACAACGGGCCCCTTGTAAATGGTTTTGATCATGCACAAGATTTATTTGTTGACACAAGTTTCAACTTGTATGTTACAGGTTCAAGCAGCCGCCAAAGTAACCCAATACTTTGGGATGCTGCAACGATCAAATACAGTCAGCCATTAGATATTAATGTTTTTTCATCTGAAATTCCAACTGATTTTATGCTTTTCCAAAATTTTCCAAATCCATTTAATAATTCCACTGTGATAAGATATACGATACCCGAAAAGTCATATGTAAAACTAGACATATATAATTTGCTTGGCGAAGAAGTAAGAAAAATTACAAATAGTTTGCAAAATGAAGGGAATTATATTTTTTATTTGGATTTTGATGATTTACCTTCAGGGATATATTTTTACAGACTTTTGGCAGATGGTAAACAAATAGGAACAAAAAGAATGATATTGATAAAATAATTAAAAAGGGCAGATAGAGGCTTTTCAAACGTCGGCAAACGTTAATTAAAAACACTAATTTAATAGTGTTAATGCCTTTTTTCTGCCCGTTTTTAAAAATAACAAATACTTTCCAGAAAAGTAATCCTAAAAAGGAGGATGATATGAAAAACATTTTGTTCAAAATTATTTTGCTTTATGCTTTCCTTTCATTAACTGATATAATTATAATTTTGGCACAGGATGAGCCCGATGAAATTCATGAAATGAGAAACAAGTGGTTTGAAAGAGACAGAACATACCCCTACGATACATTACAGCAATATGCATTAATTAATGGTTTATCTCAAAGAAACCAACTCACACAGTCACAGGGCTACTCAATAGGTGCCAGTATTTGGACTAATATTGGACCTGTTTCTTATGAGCAAAACTCTAAGAGGTATTCCGGGAGAGTATCCGTAATAAAATATAATCCGCTCAATCCAAGTACTGTGTTTATTGGCGGCGCGTGCGGTGGTGTCTGGAAGACTTTCAATAGCCAGTCCACACCATCCAGCGTAGTGTTCAATCCGTTGACTGACGAGTTGCTCTCACTTTCTTCAGGAGATATTGTCATTGACCCAAACGATACCAATACAATTTATTATGGTACAGGGCAGGGGATGTATTTTTTTGCATATACTTATTACGGAAGAGGAGTATATAAATCAACCGACGGGGGTGCAAACTGGTCGGGCCCTTTTACTTCAGGTCTGCCAATGTTAACTACCATATTTCGTATGGCAGTAAACCCTGCAAACAGCAGTGAAATTTATATGGCTGAAAAACGAGGATTATTTAAAAGCACGGATGAAGGAGAAAGCTGGACAAGAATCATACCTGAGCCAGGCAAGCCGTCCCGCCAATGTAATGATGTAGTGATTTCTGATAACGGTACAAAAATATATGCCGTGGGTCCAAGTGAGCAATGGACGTGGGGATCAATTGGAGATGAATACCGCGGTATGGAATACTGGGTATCAACAAACAGTGGAACTTCATTTACGAAAGTTTCCGGTACCGGATTTCATCCGTCTAGCAGGACTCATATTGTTGTTGCGCCAAATGATAACGGAAAAGTTTACGCAGTTACAGCAAATCGTAGTAACGGTGACATTTATGCTTACAGATCTACAGATGCCGGTTTGAGCTTTATTGATAGTACTGATTTGGGCGATAATAGCGGAATGCTGGCAACGTTTTTATTTATACAAGTTAGTCCGGCAAATTCAAGCAATATTATAATTGGGTGGGGAAACGGTACTACCTGGGACCCTTGTCTTTATAAATCCACAAACGCCGGTGCTACTTACACTTCAGTTGATGTGCCATACGCTGATATGGGGTGTGCTGCCTTTCACCCTACTGACGCAAATCAGCTTATTCTGGGATGTGATGGTGGTCTCTTTATCTCCACTGACTTTGGAGTGAGCTGGCCAAGTCTAAATAATTCATTGGGTCTTTCTTTGATATACAGAATTACATCTAATCCAAATGATGCCGAAAATGTTTTTGTCGGGGTTCAGGACAATGGTTTTCTGCAGAAAGACAGGAATTCAACTTTATGGTATTCCAGGCAAAGCGGATGGGATGGCACCAATGTTATCTGGTCGGAAATTAGTAATGACATACTAATCGGAAGCACGGGGACTTCACCAAATCCATGGGGTTCGAATATCTGGCCATCGGGCAACAAAGGCCAGAACTTTAGTAATGTATTTGTTGAAGGTATTTGGGATGGAGGTAATGACTGGATTGCGATTATTGAGCCTGATCCGGATATTCCAAATTATTATTATACTGCCAGAAGGTCTACAAATTATGGTAACATAATGACCAGCAAGTCAACAAATAATGGTTCATACTGGTCAACAAATTCAGGTATTAACCCTATTTCAATACCTGATAGCGGCGCCCCATACACATATACTATTTGTGAGAAGAATCATGATATTTTTTATTTATCGACAAAAAATGGGTATTTTGGAAGCAATTTATATAGAACAACTAATGGTGGATCTAATTGGTTTAACATGAATATTTATAGTAGTGGCGTAGCACAAAGAGAAGTTACAAATATAACAACAGATCCTGGAAATGAAAACGAAGTGTATTTAACTGTTTCAGGCTTTGGAAGCGGACATGTTTTTAAATCGACAAATAAAGGCGCAAACTGGTTAGACATTAGCGGTTCACCGCCCCCCGGCGGCAGCGGGTTGCCTGATCTGCCAGTTAATGACTTTATCATAAGATATACCTCATGTACAAATAAGGAAGTAATAGTAGCAACTGATGCCGGTGTATACAAATCAATTCTTGGCTCCGGTACATGGCAAGAAGTTGCTGATAATTTGCCCAATAGCATTGCAATGGATTTGGATTTAAATTTGATTTCAGGCAAGCTCAGAACAGCTACTTTCGGAAGAGGCGCATGGGAAATTGGATTGAGCGGTGCAGTTTTCGTTAAGGATACTTTGGTATTGAGAGATGACCAGTCACTTACCAGTGGTCTTCTAGTCAATGAAGATATAGTGGTTTGTTCAGGCGCTGTTCTAAAATTACCACTGGCTAGCACTATCAAGATGAAGAGTGATGCTAAAATTACCATAATGTCCGGCGGTACGATAGATGCTTCATCCGGTAATGCAATAACTTTCACTTCGCAATCAGGCACATGGGGCGGCATTGAATTCCAGGGCACGGGCGCAGGGACGCTTAAAAACTGCACGTTCCAGAATACTACAACACCGATAGTTATTGAAAGCGACGGGGGTCAAAGCACTGAGCATCCCGAATTGACTATTGATAATTGCACATTCACTAATGCTTCTGTGCAGATCACAAATCGCCCTGAGGTAACAATACAAAATTGCAGTTTTACTTACACCTCGGGTGATGCGCCGACAGTGCTTGGCGTGCTTTCAACCGGCTCGGATAATGTTGATATTTACAATAATACTGTTACTTCAAACTCCTCTATAACAAGCACGGGCATCAGTGTTGTTTATGGCAATAATGTAAGCGTAAGGGATAATGCAATTGAGAATATGGGTCTTGGCATTTCGCTTTCTAACTCAGATGCTTTTGTTGAAAATAACACAATTACTGCAACCGGTGATCCGGGTGATAATATAGGCATCGGCGCTGATAATTCTTATTCATGCATAATAAACAAAAATACAGTTACAGATTACTTTTACGGCATTAAGCTGTATTCAAGTTCACCCACAATGCTTGAAAACACTGTTGAAACTGGTATTACAGACGCTCACTGCCTGTACTTTGAAGAAGCATCCTCGCCGCGGCTGAGGCCAGATTTTGGAGGAGAAGAAATAATCTGGGATGCAGGGCAGAATGTAATAAGAAACACTGCTTATGACGCCTTGTATGCTTATCAGGAAAGTATTCCCGATATGGATTACGGCTGTAACACTTTTGCAGCTGACAGGTTATATTTTGATGCAGATTTTTCTTGGCCAACAACTATACCGCCTACTTATTATTACATAAGGGGAAATACATGGGAAGAACCGTTCAGTACAAGTAAGTTTCATATCAGCGCTGAGTTTATTTATACACCGACCGGCTGTGACCAGCAAAGAGGCGGAGGCGGTTATCCTGAATTACCAATGCTAAAGGAAGATCCTGGCAGTACTGAACCACCTCAGCCGTTAATAGTAAACCACGGCAATGGTATCTATGATACATTGAATACTTCAACAACTTCTCAAACTTTGCCTTCGGACCAATCTTTATTCATGCAGGGCATGAAACAGGAACTCATGGGTAATTTCAGCAGCGCTATAGAAATATACAAAAATGTCATTTCAGAGTACAGGGATAGCTTAAGCGCAATTAGCTCAATGAAACGGCTTGTAAAATGCAATGACAGAATGGGTTCAGATTCAACTGCATATTCACAGCTAAGATCATATTTTCTGAACCTTGCATCAAATAATCAAAACGATACCGCATTTGTATATATAGCCCGTGAGCTTTCAACAAAGTGCCTTGTAAGGCAGAGCAAGTATGCAGATGCAACTACAGAATATGAGAACTCAATAAGCGGCTATACGGATTCACTTCATATACTAAACGCAGAACTGAACATAATCGAAACGTATATGATCATGAATACACAGCACGGCGATGCAATGGGCTTTACAGGCAAACTTGCGAATCTAAAGCCAATGAACCCAATGGACGGGTATAAGAAACTTAAAGAAAAATTGTACAGACTAAAAGACGTTCATACTTCTAATACTGTGCCTGAAAAGTTCAGTTTATCACAGAATTATCCGAATCCGTTCAATCCGGTAACAAAGATCAATTTCACTCTGCCAAATGACTCTAAGGTATCTATAAAGATCTATGATATACTTGGAAGAACAGTAAGAGTACTGATAGATGAGTTCAGGAAAAAAGGGACACACATTGTTACGTTTGACGGGACAGGATTGGCATCTGGTGTATATTTCTACTCAATAGAAGCCCGTCAAGCCGGATCTACGGCAGTAACATTTAAGGATACGAAGAAGATGGTTTTAGTTAAGTAAAAAGGACATTCTGATAGTAGTCAAAGGCCCCGCAGAACGGGATTTCGTTAGCCCGTAATACATGCTAACTCAACATGCCTTTGACCTACGAATGATTTTAAATTTGGGCCCCGGGTAAACCGGGGCTTTTTGTCAGATTCTACATATCTATCAATGACAATGACATTGATTTACCTTAAATAAATTAATATTTTTATGAACCACGATCAGATATTAAAGATCGTGGTTTTTTATGAACTGAACCGTTACTCATGGTTCCTTAGCTTGTAAAAACATGAAAACTATATCAAAACAAATTGCTTTCGTAATATTACTGAGCGTCTGTCTTTTTTCCTGCGGTAATGACGATAAGAAAACTGAATATGTTGAAGACGGCAAAGATGTTAAGACTGAACAGAAAAAACCCGACGAAGTTAAACAGGAATCCGGCAGCACTTCAGCAAATGATTCAGCTAAACAGAATAATTCTACGGGAAGCAAGGATTACAGCAAAAGTAAAGATTCATTCCAGAACGAAAAACCGGTTGCAGAAGTATCTCCGCTGGATGCAGCTAATTACAACGGCAGAACGGTTGTTGTGAAAGGATTTGTGGCCGATATATACCAATCAGAAAAAGTTGCTTACCTGAATTTTGTCGAGAAGTATCCCGATAATCCCTTTACCGCTGTAATTTTCGCAAGTAAATTCGATGACTTTCCGGATATCGGGAAATTCAAAGGCAAAAATGTGGAGGTTACAGGCAGAGTCTCAAACTACAAAGGTAAGCCGCAGATAATACTCAACAGCCCGAAGCAGATAGTAGTGAAGTAAGGTTGTTAAACCCTTTTTTGGAGTGCATCAACTGTGTTGATGCAAAAGATTCTTGCAGTGTCAGGTCCTCAGACCTGACGCAACAAATTAATCATAATTACTAACTCTTGAGAGCAATTAAAGCATTTTGTATAATCCTTGTACTATTTGCTTCCTGCAAGGATGATTATAACAGATCAATATTTGAAGGTGAATGGTATGATGTCAGCCCACAGACATTGTTAGGGGGCATAAGATACTCGTTCAATTTTAAGAGCAGATCGTTTGATATAAGGAAATCTACCAGTTCGGATGTTTGGATCTCTCAATGTAATAAACATTTTAATCAAAATGATTATTTCTCCGGATCTTTCCATTTTAGTGACGATAGCTTATTTTTGAAAGGATCCTTTGTTAAGAGTACTTATTCTGATACTTCTAAATTAGAGCAGCTTGTGCCGGACTGTAACAATACTTACGGGAAAGAGTATAGATATGTCTATCACTTTAAGTTTGAGGGTGATACATTAAAGTTGTTTTCAAGGGAGGGTTATGACTTTGGTATTAATAATTTTGTAAGCAAGGATACTGTTACACAAATAATAAGAAACAAAATGACAATTTTTCTAAAGAGGGAATAGATATTGTTTTGGCTGATTTTTTGTTCAAACAGAGTTTCAAGCCGGATGGCTGGAACACTGATTTGTGTAACCCACCCCGCGGCTAAAGCCGCACCCCTCCCAAGAGGGGAATTATGATTTGGTTCAAGTAGGGTCTACTGCTTTTGGGGACTCTCCGATAGTATTCACAGACAGGTCCCGCTAAATACGGGATGTTCCAAATGTCCTGTGCCACCATACCATATTAAACCTTAAGCTCTTTCAGTTTTTCTGCCGCATTTACGATCTTCCCTGCCTTTAAAGCTCCTAAAACATCATCTATATACTTCTTCTGGCGCATGCCAACAAGCGTGCAGCTTACATCATCAAGTGAATTGATCAGCAGTATTGATTTTTGCGAGAGTGATAGCTCCTTAAACGCGTCGGCTTCACTTTGCTCAACCATAGTGTTCAGTTTTACATGCAGGTCTTTTGATCTGACATTCGCCATTAAGCCATAGATGCTATCCACAATTGACATCAGCTTATTGGTCTGCTTCGCTATTTTATCCAACCTGTTTTTCATCTCATCGGTCAGATTTGGTGAAGAAACCAGCGTAGTAAACGCAAAGTTTACTCTGGGTATCAGGAATTGCTTCTTTATATCATTAAAGCTTTCCACCGAGCCGAAATTCTTCCAGTTCTCCTTAAGCATTTGCCCGGCTTTCAGGAAGAAATTGACTGCCTTTTTATTCTCTTCAGTGAGATTCAGAATTTCCAAATAATCGCGTGTGAAATCCTCTTCCATAGAATCCAATAGATTGATCTCTGCAATGATCTGCGCCTCTTCCATCTTTGTGTACTCTTCTGTTACAGGGAAATCAGCAAGTCTTGTGAGGCCTTCTTCGCCAAGCGCATTTAACGGACGGTTAATAAGTACTCCAAGCCCGTTTTTTGCCGCATAATGCAGAACACTCTGAGTGTCACCAAGATTATTCTTATTCACAACTCCGCCCCGCTCGAATAAATTAAGCGGGAACTGGATCACCTTAAAATTATTGTTCACTGCATTCCCGCCGGAAATCTCTTCGGCGGCCTTGATGCAGTTTGCAAGTGAAGTGAACACTGGGTCATCACCCGGCTTTACAAATGAGTTGGATGAAATTCCATAGCAGCCGATCCTTCCGGAAATTACTTCGGTTTCAAGATATTCAAATGCTTTTTTGATGCGCCTGTAATACTCATGCCTCAGCTCATCAAGCTCAAGAGATTTTGCTGCGGGGGAGTCGAGGAAATATTCAGGGTTGTGGAGCAGGTAAACATCGATCGTTTCAAGCTTCATTCTATCAAGTGAAAATGTTATCTGGTCCTTCAGGAAATCAGGGTGAATGCAGTGCCAAAGACTCTCGGTGTATTCAATAACTTCTTTATAGCCAAGGCTATCTTCCTTCATCTTTTTTGCCGCATCAAGATTTTTTCCCTGCAGGTATCCGCCCTTCGAAACTATCACGATCTCTTCGCGTTTAAGCTCGCCGCGGTTTATCATATCACCCAGCACATTGCCGATCAGTATCTCACTGCCGCCATCTGAGTAATTTGAGGATGTATCAATTAGATTTATCCCGGCCTGGATTGCAAACTCCATAGCCTCAAAATGTTCGCGTACCCTGTAATCTACCCTGTATGCTCCAAACCCGCATGCAGAAATATTCAGCCCGGTATTGCCGAGTGATTTATGCATCAGAAGTGGGAATTTGCCGCAAAATGAACTCGTGTTTTCTGATAATGCCCGTGATTTGATCAAACTATCTATAAATATCCTTCCTGTGTCCTATTTTCAAAATGATTATTTCATTTTCTGATATAGTATAAATAATCCTGTATTTGCCTATACGGAATTTTCTTAGTGATCTAAAATCTCCTTTTAGTTTGGGGTATGCAAAAGGGTTTTTTGAAAGCTCAAATTCAATCTTGTCAAGTATTTTCGAAACTTCCGTTTTTGATATACTCTTTAGATCTTTCTCAACGGAAGATTTGTAACTTATGTTAAATGCCAAGGGACTTGCGAAAATCTTTTGAAGAAATTGTTTTATCTTTCCTGTTATTTAGGCGTTTTAACGCTTCCTTTAATTCATCAGTCTCGTCAAGATAATTTTCCAGGGCTTTATTCAAATGATAAGAAGTATCTTTGCTGGTCTCCCTGGATAATTTGTAGACCCTTTTTGCAAGTTTATCTTTGATTTTTATTGGAGTTTCATTCTTCATATTTACAAATATATGGATAAATTATTTTCACTGATATACTTTAATGAAATGCGAAAGGATTTCAGTTTTTATGTTTGAATGGGTTCAGCTATGATCTCATAGATCGAATGTTGAAAAAGACCTGATAAATAATTGTAATTTCTTAGCTTAACTTTCAACGGAAAGCTATAGCAGGGCTTATTGGTCGGGAACCAGTTTCTATGAGTTGTCACTACTATAAATAGGCCTTCCTGGTCTCCAATTGCGGCAAAAGTATCAAGATTTCCTGACCAGAGTTTTTCACCAAGTTGTGTGCTTAGTGTATCATGAAAAGCTTTTACACCTTCTACGGGCATTCCGATTTCACTAATACTCAATAGACTTTTGGATGAAAACAATTCTTGAGAAGCATTATCAAGATCATGTCTTGCGATAAGCTCAACAATATTTCCTGCAGGATCGTAAAAATATACAGATTGCGCATTCCAGTTCGGGAAATCTATCAAAGAACTCTTTTCATATTCGATCAAACTGACTTTTAAGCTAAGCCACTGGATTGCATCATGGATCTGGTTTTCGGGAATGTTGATTGCGTAGTGGTAATAAGGTTTTTCGTTTGAACTACTCTTATTAAATGTTAATGTTGATGTGCCGATCTTAAGGGAAAATGAGTTATTGCTTTCGTATGATTGCTCGAGGCGAAGGGTATTCGTGTAAAACTGTTTAAGAGTTTCAATATTACTTGTGTAAATTTGTAATTCAGCTATGTTCAATCAGACCACCCCGTCTTTCGCTTTGCGAAATCCACCCCTCCTTATAAAAGGAGGGGAGTTTTACTTATTCAAACTAATCCTCAGCAATTACTATTATCTTATCTTTCTCGCTGAAGGTTATCATTGCTGACTTATCAGGATTAACAACAACTCCATACGCCTTATTCACATTATGCGAAAACTCGTCCTTCCTGTAACCGAGGGCAATTTCACCTTTTCGTGCGGCGGATTCAACCACCGTGTAGAAGTTTACAGCTCTGCCCGGCAGAACATAATCTGTTACCGGCTTTATATATATCTCTGAGCCCTCTGCATCAAAGAGATCATCGAACACGCCTTTTAGCTCTTTGTTTTCTGAAAGCTGTGAAAGCATTAAACTGATAAGCTTATTGCTGATAATGAAATCATCTGCTTCGGTCACTTCTGCAAGTTCCTTATTCCTGATATCGAGCATTTCACTCACAATAGTAAAATCATGTCCGGTTTTTTCTTCTATGTTCCTTAGATGCAGAAGAGTTATCAGAGTAAGTGAATCTGCTTCCTGCTCAGGCAGTGAATCTGAATAACACAGCAGAATAATATGGCTGAATTTGTGAAGCTCCATGGAATCCAGCAGTTTCCTGTCACAAATATTTCCTTTTATGAATTTCAATTCCTGGTTCTTGATATCGCCGCGTTGTTCATCCAAAGCCTGTTCTGTTTCATTTCTGTCTGCAACTACAGTAAGTGTCGAGCCTGGAGCGAGATAATTATCAAGCTCCCTTATTATATAACTTGCACGCCGGTTCCACCCAAGGATCAGTGTATGCTCAAGACTCGCAGTTTTTGGCTGTGATGTTGAAAAGGCAGATTCATCAATGCTGATGTTACTTTTGCCGGAGAGCTTTATTGTATCATCGTCTTCGGAAATTGCTATGACCATATCTCCGCTTTGTATAACAGTATCCATTGGCGGGTTGACCTGTATCCTTCCATCTTTATAGCGCAGGCCCATTATCGAAGAATCTTCATACAAATGCAGCGCTTCTTTAAATGTTGTACCTGCCAGCTTTGGTTCCTCCTGGAAATATATTTCGTCGCCGTCAAATCCAAGCAATTCCGTATAAACAATGCTTAAGCCTGATTGCCTGCAGGATTGTGCTATGACCCTTGAGATCAGATCATCAGTATGGATCAGCGTAACTTCATCTGAACCTATCATTTCGGTGACCTCTTTGTTTTTTAAGTCGCTTATTTCTGCAATAATATGATATGGCTTGCTGCTTCGTTTCGGATTATTCCTTAATGCAAGCATTGATTTAATAACGCTGATATCGGGATCTTCAAATTCAGACGCAAGTATTATTATAGAACGCGATTGGTGCGGGTTAACTATTTCAAGATCAAACAGGTCTATTGTACTGCCATGCCGGCAAATTACTCTTGTGTTACGCGTATCAGGGATCTTATTGTTGATCTCTTCTTCCATCTCAACTTTATCTTTTGCTGAGAGTATCACGATCACAGGCCTCTTCTGGTTTTCATTGGCTATTATCAGTTCAGAGATTATCGGGAAAATCTTTTCGCTCCACCCCAGAATGAGCGTATGCCCCTTTTCAACAACAAACGAATGTCCTTTGCGCAGTTCTTCAAGTTTTGTAGATATTCCGCTTGCGAGCACACCGATAAGAGTTGATACTATAAATATACCGCCAAGTGTTACGCAAAGCATAACTATCCTGAAGCCCCATCCGGTATCACCGCCCATTGTACCGGGATCGAGTGTGCGCATTAAGCTTTTCCAGGCCGCTTCTACAAAGCCAAGTGACTCGTTGTCTTCCTGTGCAAGCCCGGTAACGGTAATAACTATACCCGCTATAATGACAAGCAGTAATGAAGCAAGCCCAAGCCAGCCGATCAGCGCGATCGTACCTTTAGACATCAGGTTATCGAATTTATAATGAAGCTTCTGTTTGAAGGATATAGATGAGTTATCAGGCATTATTTTAACGGACCGGTTTAGTTTTTATTTCACTTTTACATCAGCGCCCTGTGGCAGGTTGTTGAACTGCTTTATCTTAGGTTCTTTTAAAGTATTCTTTGGGTCTGCATCACCGTATAAAAAATGTGCGCCCTTTGTTGCAGTCCATGTTGTTGTGATCCTGAAACTATCGCCTGAAGGCAGCCCGCATCTTATGCCGCAATCGAGTATCTTTTTATTATTCACGATCTGCCATGGAACAACCTTAAGCAATTTTTCGGATACATTCCTGATTGTCATTCTGATAGTAACGGTACTTCCGGGTTTAGCTGCCAGCGGAGTTACTTTGAAACCGGTTACTTTGATCACATCATCTTTCCTGCTCTCTGTTGTGATAACTTTCTTCAGGCTTAACTTCTTGATTTTACGCATTATAGTATATTCAGTTTAATTTTATTTATTTCACAATTTTATAAGTATATTTTGCCAAAATCAACATATTATTTAGAATTAACCCAAATAGCTATTTTTACCAATTCTAATCGCTTGAAAGACAATAAATGTATCATTATTTTACCAGTTAATTCAGATCAGTGCATTAACTAAATAATTCTACAAATGAAAAAACTAATTACTCTTGGTATCTTTGCCCTCATTCTTGTCAATATGAATTTTGCGGGAGACAGAATGGTTTTTGTCGAGAGATTCACAAGTTCAACGTGCGGTCCTTGTGCATCTAACAATCCTACAATGGAAGCATTTCTGAATGCAGCCGATCCTGATAAGATAACAGGGATAGCTTATCACATGAATTGGCCGGCGCCGGGAAATGACCCGATGTATCATTACAATCCGGTTCATAATGATGCAAGAAGATCACAATACGGAATTAACAGTATCCCTGCTTCCAAAATAGATGGTATTATTGGTGTTTCTACTCCTTATACATTGGGCGGATTGCAGGCATATCTTGATAGCAGAACCAATATTTTGAGTCCGTTTACTATTATAGTAACCGATAGTACATTTGGCGATTCTGTTCTCATCAGAGCGCGTATCTATACCGAAATAGCATTAAGCAACCCCTCTGTAAGAGTTTACTTTGCAGTTATGGAAAGACATATAACAAATATAAGTCCTCCTTCAACAAACGGCGAGCAGCATTTTTACGATGTTATGAGAACTTTGACATTGTATCCAACCGGCGAGACCGTTTCGTTCTACCCGGGGCAGACAACTATTATTGAAAGAAGAATTAAGAAAGATGCGATCTGGCAGCCGGCTGAATTAAGATATACAGTTTTCCTTCAGCAGGGATTTGAAATAATGAATGCCGGAAAGATGACTAATAATTTTACACTTATTCCAATAAGCAGTTATAAATCTGTTCAGCAGGGACAAGTACAAAATGTTACTTACCAGCTTTCTATTCCGGTTGTTGCGCCGGGTTATACCTCACCGGTAACACTTTCCGCAGAGATCGATCCGCCAAATGCCGGGATAACAGTCAGCTTCCCGGGCGGAAGTACAGTATCCACTTTCCCCTCAAACTTTGATATGCAGGTTAATTCAGCTGCAAGTGTACCAACAGGCAATTACAGGGTAATTGTTACAGGCACAAACGGGAACGGAAAAACACATAAAACATCTGTATCACTTCTTGTGGGACAAAACTATGCAAGCGTGAAAGCTAACAGATCAACACTTCAATTCAAAGTTGATAACGTGCAGTATAACACTGCCAAGCTTTTCACATGGGACCTGAACACCCAGCATAATCTATCTGTTGTATCACCGCAAATCGTTGGTTCAACAAGGTATTTGTTTCAAAGCTGGAGCGATAACGGAGATTCAATTCATAACGTAACTGCTACAACAAACATTATGGATTATACTGTAAATTACAAAACACAATTTAAGCTCATTGCAAATATATCACCAGGCGGTCTTCCGGTAAGCGTAATAGGCGGTAACGGATACTATGATTCAGCCTCTGCAGTTACATTTTCAGTTTCTGCAATGACTTTTACTCACAACGGAAAAGATTACTACTTTAACAGGTGGACAGGTAACGGCATCGGATCTTATAATGGCACCGATCCTTCTCATACGATCAGTTCAATGAATAATGTCATAGTTCAAACGGCTATTTTTGATACAATTCCGCCGATCGGCATTCAGAACCTGAACACCGGCGTACCAATGGTATTTGATATGCATCAGAATTATCCTAATCCGTTCAACCCGGTAACAAAGATCAAGTTCGATCTGCCGAAAGAATCAAATGTATCTATCAAAGTATATGATATAATCGGCAATGAAGTTACAAGTATTTTCAGCGGGAACCTGAAAGCCGGTTATTACGAAGCAGATTTTAACGGCTCGGCTTATGCATCAGGGGTTTACTTCTACAGAATTGATGCCGGTGATTTTACAAGTGTAAAAAGAATGATTCTGGTTAAATAAAACATCAATTTAATATACGAAATTTCCAGCAAGGGGTCTAAAGCCCCTTGTTTTTTTTAAATCAAAAAGTATTGAGATCTAATATCATTATATTATTTCTTCTCGTTATATACCTTAATATACCGCTGCACTCGCAGGCAACCCGCGAATGGGTAAACAGGTATAACGGTTCAGCAAACCGTTACGATATTGCAAATTCACTTAAACTGGATGCAGCCGGAAATGTTCATGTTTACGGTACAGTTTCGTCTTTAGATGCCTCCACTGATATTACTGCCGTAAAGTACAATTCTGCCGGCGCTGTTTTGTGGTCAGCGTTATTCAATGGTTATGGCAACTCCGTTGATGCAGTAAGCGGGTCTTATCTTGATAACAGCGGCAGCAGCTACATTACAGGCTACACAGCCGATACAAACCTTATAATAAAAATGATAACACTGAAATACAATTCCTCAGGAAACCTGCTATGGTCAAAAACTTTTCTGCCGCAATCGCATACTACTTCACGGGGACATACTTTGTTAACAGATGCTTCAGGTGATGTTATTGTATGCGGTTCACTAAGAAGGCCGAATGGATCTTTCTCGCTGGCAGTGCTGAAATATTCTTCAACAGGCGTACTGACCGCTGCGGCGATCTTTAATAAAACTGCAGCAAGCAGTGAACCACCTGTATCAATTTGTATGGATGGGCTGGGATACTATTATGTTCTGTGTTCTTCTAATGCAGCAGATGGTTCTGATGATGTACTCATACTGAAATATGATAACTCGCTTAATCTAATCCGCCAATATACCTTCGGGGGAATTGCCTCTGCAAGTGATATCCCGGTGCAGATAATTACTGGGAATGATAATAGGTTAGTTGTTTGCGCCGGTATATATAATGCAGGAAGAGATATGGATTATTGTTTACTGCGACTGGATACAAATTTAACTCCTGTATGGAATTACTTCTATGACGGGCCGTCAAATAACCGCGACCTGCCATACTCCGTTGCCTCAGATTCACTTAATAATATTTATGTTACCGGTTCATCCAGAAATGCCGATACTCTTGGCTCTGAAGATTTCCTGACCTTAAAGCTTGGCAGTATTGGTCAGCTTCAATGGGCTAAAAGATATAACGGTACAGGGCGGGGAATTGATTACGGCGCAAGCGTTACTGTTGATAGGCTTGGAAATGTATATGCCGGTGGTGCAGCAGATAAACATGATAACCATGTTGGCTATGCCCTGCTGAAATACGGACCGGGTGGCGACCTGAAGTGGCTGGAAGAGTACAGCGCGCTTGATAGCTCCGAAGATTTTATATATACCGTTGCTATTGATAATGCATATAATATCTTTGTAACGGGAATTAGTTTTGACAGCCTGAGTGATTATGATATTACAACCATAAAATACTCCCAGCCCATTGGCATAACACAGATCTCTTCTGAGGTTCCTGCAAGCTTTGAGTTATTTCAAAACTATCCCAATCCTTTTAACCCTGAAACAAATGTGAGCTTTGCAATAAACTATACAACAGGATCGGGTAAGAGAATAACCCTGAAAATCTATGATGTAAGAGGCAGGCTGGTTGAAACTATATTTGATGATCATTTAAGTTTTGGAACCTATACAGTAAAATGGAATTCCCTGAACTATCCAAGCGGAGTCTATTTTTGTGCATTGAAAAGCGGAGTTGAGCTTCAGGTCAAGAAAATGCTGTTTGTAAAATAGCGATAGCTATTTTATCGTAGACCCGATTTATCGGGAATGTTGATGAAGTAACGAAGTAATTTTTGCCTGTTGCGATTGCTTCAGGGAAATCCGGCTTTGGTCTGCATGGTTAAATTAGTAAGCCATTTCAATATCCATGTCCTTGCCAAGCTTCTAAAGTTATTAAAAACAGTATTATAGTTATTTTGCAGAATCTTAATGATCCCATAATATAAGTACTAATTAGACTTGTTTATTCAATTATAATCAATTAGTTTTTCTATAATTATCCGCAAAAAAAGCGGGTGTTCATAGTATTACACGCGAGAGAGAAAACTGGTGTTGAGGAATCATACATCTGTTGTAATTGCCCTTTTTTTACCTATTGATATTATTACTGTGGGTTCGTCTCGCACCAAACCATGATATTTACATACTTTCGAGGTTACAAAGTATGATTATCAGTTATCAAATTTTAGGTAATTTTATTTCATAAACTAATATTTAAGAGAGAGGAATATTAAAATGAGAAAGCATTTATTATTTGTATTTGCACTTGTTACTCTTGTTGGCTTCAATTACAATAATCCGGTTTCACAGAACAATGTAGTAGTTGAGTACATTACAGGTACTTGGTGCGGCTATTGTCCATGCGGGCATTCAATTCTGGATATTGCGCTTACAAACTATCCAAACACAACTGTTTTAGCATATCATGGTGCAGGAACTGATCCTTGGCAAAGCTGGACAGCTGGGATAAGGCAAATGTTATTTGGTCCCCAAAATCAACAGGGTTACCCAACTGCTGTTATTGGCAGAAATTCAGGAGTTTTATCACGCTCTGCATGGTATAACCAGATCGCAAATCAAACTTCAAATCAGCCTGGTGTCAGCATTCAGGTAAACAATAAGCAGTATGATGTAAATACAAGAACAATCACCGGTAATGTGCAGTTAACTGCTTTAACGCAATTAACCGGCGATTATTATGTTATGTTTGTTTTAACTGAAAACAATCTTGTGTATCCGCAGAATTTTTATTCATCGTGCGGAACAGCAGGGTACCATAACGATTATATCCATGATCATGTTGTAAAGGCAATGATAAACGGTGACCAGGGTACATTACTGAATACAACAGATAACTGGTCGCAGGGTACTCAGGTTATAGTACCGTTGAATTATGTTGTGCCAAATACGGTTGTTGAAGGTAATTCAAAACTCAACATTTTTGTTTACAGAAATCAGGCTCCTTTAAACTCAGCCGGCGCAATTCAGCAGTCAAAAGTTGAAGATATAACAAACCTGACCGGTATTGTAAACCAAAATGGAGTTCCTGATGCATACAGCTTAGGGCAGAACTATCCAAACCCGTTTAACCCGACGACAAACATCACTTTTTCAATTCCAAAAGATCAGAACGCAAGCCTGAAATTCTATAACTCAATGGGACAGGAAGTTGCAACTTATCTTGAAGGCTTTACAAAAGCAGGAGTTTATAAAGCTGAGTTTGACGGTTCAGCTCTATCGAGCGGAATTTATTTCTATACACTAAAGACAGATGATTTTGTTGAAACTAAAAAAATGATGCTGGTTAAGTAATACAATTACTTTACAAGCTCGGCTTTTACGGACTTGTGAAATGATCATTTGTAACTGGTTTAATTAGGTTTTTATTATTAATTTAAAGAGCGGGTAAAAAAGCCCGCCTTTTTTATATCATAAAATGTCAGAAAAATGAGAAAAACAAAATTCCTGATTCTAATGATGATGATAATGTTTGTTTCATCATCAAACTCGCAGTTTGTGAGGAAGGTTCTGTTCGAAGAGGCTACCAATGCTTCATGCGCGCCATGTGCTGCAAATAATCCTTACCTTAAGGCTTATATTGATGCAAAGGGTGATTCTATAATAGCTCTTAAATATCATGCAAGTTTTCCCGGTTTTGACCCTATGTACACACATAACCCAACGCAAAACCAGGAGCGTTATGGAGCCTATTATGGCATGAACGCTATGCCATGGCTTAACGCAGATGGAATTGTTAATGATATATGGCCATTCAGCCTGGCTAACCTGAATAACGGTTTTTATTCAAGGCTTGCGGTTCCCGCACCGCTGACTATTACGGTTACAGATCTGAGAATTGCGGGTGACTCGATCAGATCAACCATCAACATTAATCTTCCTTCTAACCTGCCTTCCGGCAATTATAAGCTTAGGGTAATGGCAATAGAAGCGTGGGTAATTTACCAGTCGCCTCCCGGCTCCAATGGAGAGACCATTTTTGAGCATGTCTTCAGAAAAGCTTTTCCAAATACTACCGGTACTGTTTTTTCGGGTACTGCAGGAAATCATCAGTTTATTTTCACATACAAAGTAGATCCGGTCTGGCGCGATAGCTCTATGCATACTGTTGCATTCATACAGAATGATAACAACAAAGAAGTGCTCAATACCGGCAGCGGCGATCACAGTGTTACCGGCATCAGTAATAATAATACAGGTGTTCCTTCAGGCTACAGGCTTGGTCAGAATTATCCGAATCCGTTCAACCCTGTTACCATTATCAGCTTTGGCCTTCCTGTATCATCACATGTTAAAATTGCAGTTTATGATATGCTCGGAAGAGAAGTTTCACTTCTTGCCAACAGTAAGTTTGAAGCAGGGAATTATACCATAGATTATAATGCATCAGGTCTCCCCAGCGGAGTGTATTTCTACTCCTTAATAGCCGGAGAATTCTCTGAAACTAAAAAGATGATGATAATTAAGTAAAAGAACCTCTTTGATCAAAACTACAGAAGTCTTAAAGACTTTTGTAGTTTGTTTCTTGTCCCTCGGGACTAAATCCCCCCTTTATTCTTAAAGGGGGGAATTATATCTAACTGACCCTTTAAGTGTTAATTGATCCATTAGTTTTAACTGCCATTAATCGTTGACGGGGGTTTGTTTCTTACTTTTGAACTTATACTTTGATTAAAACTACAAAAGTCTTTAAGACTTTTGTAGTTTTTTTACTTGTCATTCGGGAATCAAATCTATCCGGCTCCATACGTGCTGATTAATTTAATTACTTCAATTTCCATTAATCATTGATGGGGTTTTTGTTTTCGCTTTTGACTTGCATATGCAATACGCATATGTTATATTCTTGTGAGTGTGTAGTGCATATACCCGTGATTTTGATGTTTATATGTTTATAAGCATTTTGTTCTCAAATTTCAACAAAAAGTTACTAATGTTCAATCGCTTTACAGAAATTGTGCAGGATTACTGGATATGTGCCGGACTTTCTTCGATTTTATCTTCTAATCAGCAAAACACCTGTCTGGCACATTAAAAAAAAACGCCTAAACTTCCGGATAGTCCAGCATATCGCTTTACTTGAAGTGGTCAAATTCACATGATTTTACCACATTTCATGAGCGTTATGTCGTGTATTCATTGGCAATATGTGGATTGCTTATTCTTTGATTCAATTATATGAAACCGGCCTATGAAAATTGCCGTTAAAAAATTATCGAGCAGAAACAGCACAGGAAAATCTGTCCGAGTTCCGACGAAAGTCGGAACGAGTTATTTTCCTGTGAAGCGAAGATAATTTTAGGCAATTTTCGTGAGCCTTGACTTTTTTGGTTCTTTTTGTGTCAAGACAAAAAGAACATGTTCGCTTTTTTCAAAGAACAATTACAATGTCGTCTTCAAACAAGCCGACAAATGGAAGAATACATGCTTATTGAAAACTTTAATATGTTATGAATTCAAAAATTTATTCAAGCAATTACAGTACGAATGAGAATATATCTGCGTTTGAGAATGTTTGCGATTCAGACGCGCAATCTGCATTCTCACGTCTCATTCGCAAAAAAAAACGTTTTCGCGTGAGAATTCTCACACTTCGTTTCCCGCAGTACGTGTTGAACTGGGCACTATGTTTCGGACTAATTCTAAAAATCAATCAGAATCAGTAAATACTTGTCCGGAACATTTTAAAAAATACCTCTAACTGCCGGACATTTCAGCATATCGCCTTACTTGTATTGCCCAAAACCAACTGATTTTATAGATTATTTTGTTTAAGATAATCTGCAATTATATCCGTAAATTATTCATAAAAAATTTCTATATTTAGCGATCAATAATCCATAAAACTATTTGTCTAAGTACATAAAAATACTTGTAATACAGCTATTTATCTTTGCTTCATATTGCTATGGACAGTCAGATACGCTTGTGAAAACAGGCGATACAGTCCAAACCGGCGATGACCGCGATATTGAAATGCTGATAGAAAACCAAACGCAGGATGAGGAAGATTCCAAGCTTCTTGATGTGCTCCTGCAGCTTGAGGCAAATCCGGTTGACCTGAATACAGCCGGAACCAATGAACTGCAAAAGATCCCGTATATCGATGCATTACTCGCCGCCAGGATACTTGAATACCGCCAGAGGAATAAAAAATTCTTTTCTATTATAGAGCTGCGTTATGTGGATGGAATGGATGACGATAATTATGGCAAGATCAAAAAATTCGTCATTGTTAAGAATTCAACCGTCGATTTTGCAAAAGACGAATATGGCGTTATTCAAAAACTCAAAGATAGCCGCAAAGGATTTTTCAGCAACTTGAACATCAATTTTAGAAGCAGGTTTTCTAATGACCTGCAGCCAAGTAAGGGGTATCTGGATACAACATACCAGGGTGCGAGGCCTAAACTGTATAACCGGCTTGTGGCAAGTTATTCTGCAAAAGGATATATTTTCTCAGGAAGCCTTTTGACCGAAAAGGATGCAGGCGAACAAAGCTGGACAGATCACGTAGGCGGTTTTGTTGAAATAAAATCTCCTTTAATTCTAAGCCAGCTGCTTCTGGGTGATTATACTCTTGAATTCGGGCAGGGAATAACTCTTTGGGGTTCATACTCATTTTCTAAGGGAAGCGATGCTGTTTCAGGGATAAAGAAAAAGGGTGATGATATTGATTCCTACAGTTCGGTGAATGAAGTGCAGTATTTCCGCGGTGTAGCCGGAAAGCTGAAGCTTGCTACTTCGGCAGGTGATCTTAGCCTGTTTGGATTTTACTCCAACAATTATATTGATGCATCAGTTGACACATTAAACCAGCTTTCATCACTTTATGAAGATGGGTATCACAGAACAGAATCAGAGATCAACAGGCAGAACTCAGGAAAGGAAAAACTTCTTGGCGGTAGGATGCTTTATGAATCCAAATTTTTTGGTACAACTAAAATAGGATTTACTTATTACAAAAGCGAGTACAGCGAACCATTTAAGTATAAGGGATTATATGATTTCTCCGGAACGAGATCCAATGCGCTTGGTGTTGATTACGATATAGTTTTCAAAAATATGAACATCTTTGGCGAGTGGGCAAGAAGTTATACCGATATTGTAGGCGGCGTGACCGGTATCAGGCTGCTGTTCTTTAAGCAGGCAGATCTTGTTTTCATGGTAAGAAATTACCCGAAGAATTTTATCATGCTGCACTCATACGGCTTTGGCGAGCAAAGCGGAACATCACAAAATGAGTTCGGCATTTACTCAGGCATAAGGTTTAAGATCGGCAAACTGGCGGTCATAAATGCATACTTCGATCAATATAAGTTTCCTTATGCAACATTCTCCAACCCAGTGCCAACAAGCGGCAAGGATTTTTT
The DNA here is from genome assembly GCA_019912545.1 of Ignavibacteria bacterium. Classification (GTDB taxonomy): domain Bacteria; phylum Bacteroidota; class Ignavibacteria; order Tepidaquicellales; family OLB5; genus OLB5. The sequence goes on from JAIOIK010000021.1 coordinate 76,815, forward strand.
ACTGCACACTCAGTGGAATGTAAACCGTAACCTGACTTTGTTTACAAAGTATAAGAATGAAACAAAGGAAGATGTTGTAAAAGTTAACAACCAGTTCGGGCTTGAAGAAGAGAAGATCTATAACCGCAGCCAGGCAAATTACCGCCTGCAGTTTGATTATGATATCTTCAAAACACTCCGGGTGCGCAGCAGGTTTGAGTATGTATTTGTTGACTATGCAGGTTTGCTCTCATCACAAAAAGGAATTTTGTTCTTTTCTGATTTCAAGGCGTCTCCAATTAAGAATTTTGTACTCGATGGCCGCTTCATTGTATTCCAGACAGATTCATATGATTCAAGGATCTATGAATACGAGAACGAGATAAACGGCGTAGTATCAAACCAGGGTTTATATGGGAAGGGAAGAAGGTGGTACCTTATATTAAAGTATAAGCCTTACAAGTTCCTTGAGCTCTCGGCAAAATATGCTGAAACAATAATTGAAGGCGCTAAATCAACCGGCTCCGGCAACGACCTGATACAGGGTGACCTGAAAAACAGATTTTCATTTCAGATTGAATTGAAATTTTAAGATTTGGATCATTGTGATGAGCAAAAAAGCTTTCCCTTTATTCCGCTATAATACAATACAGGATGTGAAATGTGAATAAGATCACCCAAGTTATAAATCTGCTAAAGAAAGAATTTCCGGGTTTGAAGCCGGTTCCAAGCAAGTCTGATCCGCTTGATGTGCTTATTGCTACAATGCTATCACAAAACACTACTGATAAGACGAGCTACATTGCATTTGAGAACCTTAAAGTTAATTTCAAAAACTGGGATGATGTAATGAATGCCCCTATAACGAAGATCAAAGATTCTATCCGCGTTTGCGGGCTGACTAACCAGAAATCTGCGAGCATTCAGATGATGCTTCTTCAGATGAAGAAAAAGTATAAACGCCTTAGTCTTGAGTTTCTGAGAGGAAAAAGTGACCCTGAAATATACGATGAATTGCTTCAGTATAACGGAGTTGGATATAAAACTATATCATGCATGCTTGCTTTCTCTCTTGGCAGGGATGTATTTCCTGTAGATACCCATGTTCACCGTGTCTCTAACAGGCTTGGTCTTGCGGCAGCTTCAATTCCGGATAAAACTTTTGCTCAGTTAAAGGATAGTATCCCCAAAGGGAAGAAGTTTCTGCTCCACACTTTGCTCATCAGGTTTGGGAGAAAAATATGCAGGTCTAAAAATCCGCTTTGCGGCAAGTGCGTACTATACGCTCTTTGTGAATTTAAAGATAAAGAGCTGTATGCCGGAAGTAACAATGCTGAGCCAAAAGAAAATAATTTCATAATTTTAGAGCACATATAATTCTTGAATTTCGATAAAAATAATGTTCATAAGATCCTTATTATAAAGCCCGAAGCCATCGGAGATGTGCTTCTTGCCACCCCGGTAATTGAGAACCTTAGGCATAATTTCCCGGATGCCCAGATTAATTTCTTAACACGCTCGTATTGTGCGGAAGTGTTGATAGGTAATCCGTATCTTGACCGTGTGTTGACATTCAATATTAATGCCTCCGGCGGGGATAGTTCGCTATGCCTGATCAGGAATATTCATAAGCAGAAGTATGACCTTATCATAGATCTATTCGGGAATCCAAGGACTGCCATTATAGTGTTTAACAGCGATGCGAAGTACCGTATAGGCTACAGGTTTAAATGGCGAGCGCTTGCGTACAACATCAAAATTAAACCACGCGGCAGCGTAGTGCATAATATTGAGTTTAATCTGGATAGCCTTCATGCGCTTGGATTGGAAATAATAACCAGTAAACCTTCGTTCTATTTAAACGCAGTGCATACTGAATTTGCAGACGAATTCTTTGAGCGGAATAACCTGAATAACTCACCGGTCATCGGGATGAATCCCAGCGGCACCTGGCAAACAAAAGTATGGCCGGCAGAAAAATTTGCAGAGCTGGGGAAGAAGTTGAGTTCCGGAAATAACAGAATACTTCTCTTCTGGGGTTATGGTGAAGAGAAAACACTTGCCGGAAAGATCGCAAAAGAAATAGGAGATAGCGCATTGCTTATCCCCGAAACTGATATTAAGTATATGGGCTCACTTGCAAAGAAGTGCAGTCTCTTCATCACCAACGATACCGGGCCGATGCATATTGCATGGGTGCTCGGAGTTAATGTTGCAGCAATTTTCGGACCGACAAATTCGAAACTTCAGGGACCGCTCAGCAAGAATTCTGTAATTATCAGAAATGAAGAACTAAGCTGCCTTGGGTGCAATTTGACAAAAGTTAGTGATTGCCCTTATCAGCATAAATGTATGAAAAACCTTAGTGTTGAATATGTTTATGATAAGATATTGAAATCAGGTTTTTTGAAATAAATAAAAGGAACTTTGAGAATTTATCTTTCGTTTAAACATCTGAATTGGTTTTTGGAAAGGAACAATAAAAATTGAGGATCATAGCAGGTTTAATCGCAGTTTTTCTGATAGCATTTTCTTCGTCAGTATCTTTGTATTCACAATTGAGTTTTAACGATGCGCTTGCAAAGGCCAAGAGTGAGGACAAAATGATAATTGTTGATGTTTATACCGATTGGTGCGGATGGTGCAAAAAAATGGATGCAGAAGTTTATGGTAATTCAGTTATCAAAGAAATAGTAGAAGAATATTTTATCTTTGTGAAGCTTGATGCCGAAGGCACAGGAAGTATTACATATAACGGAAAGAATTATACAGGTGAAAGCCTTGCCGCGTATTTTGAAGCGACCGGATACCCGACAACAGTTTTCCTGGAACCGGATGGTAAACTGATCGAGTTTAAATACGATACTCATAAAATGAAGAATATCCCCGGTTACTTTAGTGTAAAGGATTTCAAAAAGATCCTGAAATATTTTAAAGACGGGAAGTATAAAGATTCAGACCTGAGTAAAGTGGTTTAAGTAATTTGTTTTTTTGATGATGTAGTTGATTTAGAGGCGGATAAATAGTCCGCCTCTTATGTTAAGAAAACAGGTGTTCAATTGTTAGGCTGCTGCTGTTTAATGTTAGCTTATCATTAAGACCTGCTTAAAACCTTTCATTTTTCGATGTTCTTCTTAATACTATACAAACAAATCCCTCATACCGGATTAATCTTTTTTAGCAATCTTTGTATAACCAATGAAAACTGAAAGATTAATAATATCATGAAAAGTAAATTTGTACCACTGATTGTAATCATGCTCATTTCGGCATTAACAGTATATTCCCAGAACGGAAAGATAACAGGGAAAGTGCTGGATGGTTCAAACGGCAGCGTTCTGCCAGATGCTGTTTTGAAAATCGAAAAACTCAATAAAGGAACAGCTTCTGATCTTGACGGGAAATATGAATTCGCAGGTATTGTTTCCGGCGAACTGGATATAAAGGCATCTTATGTTGGTTATGTTTCACAGAACGTAAAAGTGAGTTTGAAGTCAGATGATGTACTGAATGTGGATTTTGTACTTCAACCGGAAGGTACCTCAACTGATACAGTAACTATAGAAGCAGAAAGAATTCAAAGCAATGATGCAGCGCTGCTTCTTAAGCAGCAAAAAGCTGATAACATACAGGATGGTATCTCAAGCCAGCAGATAAAAAGAACCGGTGATGCAACAAGCTCCGAAGTTCTGAAAAGAATAGTGGGTGTCTCTATTGTAGATAATAAATTTGTCTTTGTAAGAGGAACAAATGAAAGATACAGCGCCACTACATTAAATGGCGTAGTCCTTCCAAGTACTGATCCGGATAAGAAAGCTTTTTCATTCGATCTTTTCCCTTCAAATTTGCTTGATAACATTGTCATTTCAAAATCATATACACCCGATCTGGTTGGGAACTTCTCGGGTGGTTTAGTGCAGGTTACAACGAAAGATTTCCCGGAACAGCTTTCTCTTAATTTAAGCATGACGAGCTCGTACAACAGCATCACAACCGGAGATAATTTTTTGAGCTATAATGCCGGTGAATCTAAAATATTATTTTTCAATTCCGGCAGAGATAATGGCTCAAGGAAATTACCGGCTATTTTTCCCGGTAACACAGTATTATCATCCAATTATAATGTACAGGAAGTAAAAAGTTTCAGCCAGGCATTTGCAAATAACTGGCAGCAGGAAGGATCAAAAGCTCCCCTTAATGGCGGATTTCAATTTTCTCTTGGCAATAATTTCAGAATTGGCAAATCGAACAATCTTGGTTTCTTCGGTGCATATACATACAGCAATAGTTTCAGTTCAAAATCTATCGAAAGACAGAATTTCCAATCCGATGCGCTGCTGGAATCCAAATATTCAGGAACGCAATCTGAATATGCTGTAATGTGGGGCGGACTTTTAAATCTAAGCTTCAGGGCGGGTGATAACAACAAATTCAGCTTCAAGAATACTTATGTATTCAACTCTGAAGATGAAACTGATTACAGTGAAGGATTCAACAATACGCAGACACAGGAAAGGAAATTGTATTCGACTAAGTTCGTACAAAGGGATATGCTATCATCCCAGTTTTCAGGTGAACATTTCATCAGAGAACTCGGGAAACTGCGCATAACATGGCGCGGCGCTTATTCAGAGGCCAAAAGAGATGAGCCGGATTACAAAACGCTTAGATACCAAAGGGAAATAAACACAAATGACAGGTTCTATGCTTCCTTAAGCACTGGAGAGCCGAATTCACTTGGCGGCGGCAGGTTCTTTTCAAAACTTAATGATATCAACCGTTCACTGGAAGCCAATTTCGAATTCTCTTTCAAGCCGGTTAAGAAAATTGAAATAAAATCTAAATTTGGTGTATTCTATAATAAAGGTACCAGGGATTTTAATGCAAGATTATTTGCTCCCAAGCTGGTTGATGCCAATAATTTCCAAATATTCTATGAGTCACCCGATTCTTTGTTCAGGCAGGAAAATATTGATACCAATAAGATATTGTACTATGAACTTACCAGGCAATCAGACGCATATACTGCTAGCGATGATATTGCAGCCGGATACCTGATGTTTGATATACCAATTGGCAAATTAAGAACTGTAATAGGAGCAAGGCTTGAATCAAATCTTAGCAAGCTCAGTTCTTTTGATCAGATTGGCGATCCAATACAGAGAAATGTCAACAAAAATGATCTCTTGCCTTCATTAAACCTGACTTATGCATTAAGCCCAAGCATTAATATCCGCGGAGGTTATTATCAGTCGATATCAAGGCCTGAGTTCAGGGAAATTGCTCCGTTTAGTTTTTATGACTTTGCTGAGCAGATCTTCACAATAGGTAACCCTGAGATCGAACGCAATCTAATTAGAAATTATGACCTTAGATTTGAGTATTATCCGCAGGCAGGCGAAATTCTTTCTCTCAGCCTGTTCTATAAGAAATTCGATTCACCTATTGAGGAAGTATTTGTTCCCAACTCAGGCGGTGATAACAGGATCAAAACATTCCAGAATGCCAAAGGCGGGGCGAATAATTACGGGATAGAACTGGAAGCAAGGAAAAATCTGGGATTTATCGGAAAACCGTTCAAATACTTTTCACTCAACACAAATATTTCAATAATAAACTCCAAAGTTAATCTTTCTGGTATAGGAACAACTGCAACTAATCTCGAAAGAAGGCTGCAGGGTCAATCTCCTTACACGATCAATATGGGCCTGTATTATGATAATTCCGATCTTGGTACTAGTGTAAACCTTTCATACAACAGGTTTGGGAAGAGAATTTCAGAAGTGGGGCTTGAGGGTCTTTCGGATATTGAAGAAAACGGAAGAGACGTAGTTGATTTTTCTGTGATCCAGAGACTCTACAAAAATTTTGAAGTGAAGTTAATGGTGAAAGATATTTTAGCCCAGGATTATTTATATACTCAGCTTGTTGAGGGTAAAGAAGAAATGTTCAAGAAAATTAATGCAGGAATGGGACTCTCATTAAGTCTCACTTTCAAATATTAGTGTTTCGTTAAGATGATTTGTAAAATCCCGTCATTTTGGCGGGATTTTTGTTTTAGAGACTTAATATATTCACAATACATTAACAATTCCTTATCACACTGCTAACACTTAAAACTTAAATTTGTTAACTGATCAATTATAAAAAACACCAAAAAAGAATTCAGGAAAGGATTAAAAATGTTTAAAAATCTTCTATTAGCTTTTATTTCAGTGTTCATACTCAGCTCAGCAGTACTATCCAATACATGGACTGATACTTTGCAGGGGAACATAACATCAAATGTTTCGCTGTTAAACACAAAAAGATATTTAATGCTTGGAACGGTGTTTGTGAAATCCGGCGGAACATTAAACATACCTGCAGGTACACAAATTTTTGGAGACAAAAACTCCAAAGGAACACTTGTTGTAGAAAGAGGCGGCACAATAAATGCAAACGGTAACTCAGGCGCACCTGTGATATTCACAAGTGCACAGCCGGTTGGAGCAAGAAGTGCGGGTGATTGGGGAGGAATTGTGATTCTTGGAAGAGCAAGGATAAATACTTCTTCAGGATCTGATACTGCTGCAATTGAAGGTATATCGCCATCTGTTTACTATGGCGGACAGAATGATAATGACAATTCCGGTACTTTCCGCTATGTTAGAATAGAGTATTCGGGAATTGCACTTTCGCCTAATAACGAAATCAACGGTCTCACAATGGGTGGTGTTGGCTCTGCTACTACAATTGAATATGTTATGGTAAGTTGGAATGGAGATGATTCATTTGAATGGTTTGGCGGAACCGTAAATTGCAAATATCTTGTATCATATATTCCTGTTGATGATGAACTGGATAATGATTTCGGTTACAGAGGTAAAATTCAATTTGTGTTAGCTGTAAGAAAACCATCAGTTGCTGATGTCAGCGGTTCTACATGTATTGAATCGGATAATAATAATGGGCCTAACTATAATACTCCAAGAACGCAGCCTCATATATCAAACGTTACATCAATAGGTCCAAAGCAATATGATACATCAGTTGTTAACCCAAATTTTACAAGAAATGCTCATATCAGAAGAAATTCACTGGCTAGTTTCTATAATAGCGTAATGATGGGATGGCCTCAAGGTATTTTATATGATGGTAGCGGTGTTACCTGTGCGATTCAAAACGATACATCCAGAGTGAAAGCTAACATTTTTGCTGGATGCTATAATGGTTTTGCGTCAACAAACGCAGGCTGCAGTTTTGATGCAACTGCATATACTACAGGAAATAATACAATTTTAGCAACAACAGCAGCGGCTCAATTAAGTAATCCTTACGGAAGTGTATCAACAGGTAACTATTCTCCCTCGAACTTTTTCCCATCAGTTGGTTCACCTGCCCTTTCTGGAGCTAACTTTACATTTCCTGGTGTTAATGATCCTTGGTTTGCAGTAACGACATATAGGGGTGCTTTTGATCAAAACAGCACTTGGTTAGATGGCTGGACTAACTTCAGGCCGGATACAATAGACTATAAAGCGCTTCCGATCGGAATCCAGCCTATAAGCAATACTATTCCGAATTCATTTGATCTTAAGCAGAACTATCCAAATCCGTTCAATCCATCAACAACAATAAGCTTTGATATTGCTCAAACCGGATTTGCAAAGATGGTGGTTTATGATATTCTTGGAAGAGAAATAGCTGTAATTTTAAATGAGAATGTAACAGCAGGCCAGTATAAAGTGAACTACAATGCTTCAGGCTTGCCAAGCGGCGTGTATATCTATAAATTAACAGTAAGCAATAACAATTCAACATGGAGCGCTGTAAAGAAGCTGATGCTGGTTAAATAGCACAGAATTAAGTATTTTCACTTCACTTCATTTCTTTCACTTTCCTAAAACCCCGTGAATTCGGGGTTTTTCATTTTCAAGTTTTATAGCGGTTTGAAAGTTGTTTTTATTTGAATTTTCACGTAATTTAGTAATATTCAAAACCTGAAATGAACTAACCAACCGGAGGAGAAATAAAATGAGAATAAGAATAGTTACCGTCTTTCTGCTTTCGTTTCTTGTTGCATCATCATCATCATTTTCCCAGACGAAAACTGTTACAAATAAGCTTAAAAAGCCTGCGGCATTTATGATTGAATGGAATTTTTCCTATTCACAGCCTTTACCGAATATGTCGGGAGATGTTGGCGAGCAATTCACGTTCAAAAATTATGGGGTAAAGATGGGATTCGGCACTCAGATATACATGAAGCTGAATACAGAAAAGAAAGGCAGAATTCGTCCGTATTTTATGCTGGGATACGATCTGTTTATGAACAGTGATAACAGCACTGCGTTTATAGGCGCTAATATTTTAAACAAGTGGCCGGATATAATAGGTTCAACTCCCGGAAAATCAAAAATGTATTTACATAATTTTTCTGCGGCAGTTGGATTTGAGTATGCTTTTGTAAATAAATCAACATGGACTCCATATGCGAATTTTGATTTTGGTTTGAACATACTCTTCGGAACTTACAAGCAGACTCCAAACTCAACAGGAGGTGAGGTATCATTTACATACAAACAGGCTCCCAGATTGGGTATCGGTTTCGGAGGAGGCGTGAACGGCAGGTTAACAAAGGCGTTTGGACTGGCCATAGGTGTGAAATATAAACTGCCGAATCTTTTATTAAAAGACTCAAAAAGTACAAACGAACAAAATAAACTGAATATTAACGATAAAGAGGATGCATCTTTAAGTTCTAATCTCACAAAAGATAGAACCATGATGTATCTTCAGTTCTATGTTGGTGCTACATTTTTTATTGGCAGAAAGTAAACAAATTGTATAAATCATTACCCCGTTGTTTCTCCGGAAACAGCGGGGTTTTTTGTTTCTTCTTTTACCCTGCGGAAAACCAGATAACCGCTGATAAAAAATATCAGAATAGAAATAATGGCGTAACGCTGATTTCCTGTTAACCATGAAACTAAACCGAATGTTAACGGTCCGAGTATTGTTGAAGTTTTTTCGAACAGGCTGTAGAATCCAAAGAATTCTGTTTTCTTCTCATCAGGGGTAATCCGGCTCATGAAACTCCGGGAGAGCGCCTGCGAAGAGCCCAGAAAAGTTCCTGCAAAAGCCCCTATTATCAGGAAGATCATCTTGGTATCTGCAAAAAATACCATAAGTGTTAATACAGCCCAGCTCAGGATAATAAACAATATCGTTTTCTTGGTACCAATCCTGTCTGCAATCCATCCGAACAAAAATGAACCGGCCAGTGCAGTTACCTGCACAATAATAAAGAACAGGATCAAATCCGGGATTTCAAAATTGAGAGTTGTTTGTGCATAGTTGGCAGAGAAAAAAATGATTGTGTTTACACCATCAATATATAAGAAATACGAAATTAAGAATAACCTTATGTTACTATAGCTGTTAATATGTTTAATTGTATCAAGAGTCCGCTTAATTCCGGTTGTCAGGAAATTTGAGTTATGCAAGCCGCCACAATCATCAACCGCTTTTTCCTTAACAAACAGAAACATTGGAAGTGAAAAAATGAAGAACATTACTGCACAGGCTATGAAAGTCATTCGGGGTTCATCCTGAAGTACTATTACAGCGGCAAGTGATGCTAGAGAACCCAGGTATCCGACTGCATATCCTAAAGAAGAAACTTTATTATAATTTTTGAATTCCGCTATTTCTTTGATGAAGGCATCATAAAACCCCAGACCCGACTGAAACCCAATGTTCGCTAAAATGAAAAGTATCATTCCCCAAAGTACCATGCCTTCGGTTATGAAATACAGTAATGAAGTTGATGCAATACAAAGGAAGGTAAAAAAGATCAGGTACTTCTTCTTATTGCCATAGTAATCGCTTGCAGCGCCCAGTACCGGGCTTAAAAAAGCTACAAGTAACATAGAAATGTTTATTGCAGTTGACCAGTATAGATCAGCAACAGGCTGGTTATTAGCTACTACTTTTTTGAAATAGATGGCAAAGACAAATGCCACAACAATTGTAGCAAAAGTTGAGTTGGCAAAATCAAACAGCGACCAGTTAAAAACATCTTTGGTAAACCACTTACCTTTGCTTATGGATGAAGGTTTTTCCATGTCTGAGATTGAAATTAGAATATTTTAGTTTATTGAAACAGGTGAGGTTCGTTCAGCTTACAGCATGCTTTCTTCCGCCGATAAGGCCTTTGCCTTTTTTTGTTATCAGCTTATCTTTATCAAGCTTTTCAAGTATTGCATCCAGTACGCCGTTCACAAATTTACCGGAATTGCGCGTACTGAAATCCTTTGCAATATCTATCGACTCATTTATTGATACTTTTGGCGGAATATCATCGAAGTGGAAAAATTCTGTAAGGCACATTTTAATAATAATTGAATCTATAAGAGCAATTCTTTCCATATCCCAGTTATCAACTGTGTTCTTAATGATATTTTCAAACTTGTCATTGTTTTCTATCGTGATCCTGATAAGGTCTTCGCAAAACTTCCTGTCATCTTTTTTTTCAATATCGGTAAGCTGCTGCTGTTTAATCTGCTCGATAGGATCTTTGGTAAGCTCGAATGCATAAAGCACCTGCAGGGATCTTTCTCTTAGTACTCTTCTTGTTAAAGCCATATTACAAAGATAATTTATCCTATTCCAAATAGCCAGAACAAAATTACAGCAAAGCTTTCTTTTATGCAGAAATTAAATGAAGATTCAGTAGATAAAGGAGTATCTGAGGCAACTGTATATGCATTTATACCGAAAAACCTGCATATCTGTTTGGTTCTAAGCAAATGGAAGTTATCACTTATTACTACGATCTCTTTCCAGTTATTTTTCTTGTATAAATTATTATTCAAGTATAAAATCTGCTCCAAAGTAGAGTTAGATTTGTTTTCTATAATGATGTGTTTTTCGTTAACTCCTTTTTTAAGCAGTTCTTTCTTTGATACTTCTGCTTCAGTCATCTCTCCCGGCGCGCCGCCGCCTGTAAGGATAATATTTTTGATTATACCGGCTTCATACAGCTCGTAACCCTTATTTATTCTTTCACGCAGTACAGGCGATGGACGGTTCCCTCCCCATACGGCTGCACCAAGAACAGTACCGGCATCTACGGTCTTTTTGTTTTCTATCAGGATATTATAATCATCTTTATAGTTATATGAAAACAGAAAGACTACGGCATATCCTGCTATCAAAACAAGAATTGTGACCCAGATACTTCTGAATACATAAAATTTCATTAAGGCAGAAAATGAAATTACACAGGCAGATATAGCAATGAATAGATGCAAGACCGCAAAGAGTGAAAGACTGATTGTTTGAACCCCCTTTTGAGAAAGAGAAACCAGGTTTTCATAGAAAGTTTCCCGTGGTACTCTTCCAAGCACAAATGCAAATAACATGAAACCCAAAGAAATAAATGTAAGTATTACCAGTCCCCTGATTGCTGAGGGATCTACTTTTGAGAGCTGCAGAAATATGTTAATGATAGCTATAATTGATATAAGACAAATAGTGAGCCAAAAAAGGTTACCGGTATAAAGCAGACTGAAATTCTTCGCAAAAGTTGATAGAAATGCCCTGGATAAAAATGACTCTCCGCCAGAATTAAGCCAGTACTTGTAAGTTTCCATTACAAAAAGTACAATGCACTCATAAGCTACTAGCCAGATAATGGTAAGCTTTGATGATGAACCGGAATGATTTGCTTTACTCAAATTGTTTGATTCATATTGAAGAATTCAAGAAAATACAATGTAGCACACCCTTTTACATCACAAGATTCATCAAAAAGCAGAAATTAAATATGCGAAAACAATACCATAAAAAATGTTAAATACAAAACAGTCTTGTATTTCTCTTACCAGCCAAGCAGCCAGCCAAACATTAGCGGTGCAACTATTGTTGCATCGCTTTCTACAATGAATTTGGGAGTATTTATATCCAGTTTTCCCCATGTAATTTTTTCGTTTGGCACAGCTCCTGAGTATGAACCATAGCTGGTTGTCGAATCCGAAATCTGGCAGAAATAGCTCCAGAACGGAACGTCATGCCACTCAAGATCCTGGTACATCATAGGCACTACACAGATCGGGAAGTCACCCGCAATCCCTCCACCAATCTGGAAGAAACCAACTCCTTTGCCTGATGAATTTTTCCTGTACCAATCCGATAGCCACACCATGTATTCAATTCCGGATTTCATAGTTGTTGGCTTAAGTTCGCCCTTAATACAATACGATGCGAATATGTTTCCCATTGTAGAATCTTCCCAGCCTGGGACGATTATCGGGAGGTTCTTTTCTGCTGCTGCGATCATCCAGGAGTTTTCCGGATTGATCTCGTAATATTGCTCCAGCACACCACTTAAGATCATCCTATACATAAACTCATGGGGGAAAAATCTCTCTCCCTTTGTATCAGCATTTTTCCACAACTCATAAATATGCTTCTGCAGCCTGCGGAATGCCTCTTCTTCAGGTATGCATGTATCTGTTACACGGTTCAGTCCCTTTTCAAGCAAGTCCCATTCTTCTTTTGGAGTAAGGTCGCGGTAATTTGATACTCTTTTGTAATGTGAATGTGCTACAAGATTCATCAAATCCTCTTCAAGGTTAGCTCCGGTACAAGAAATTATCTGTACTTTATCCTGCCGTATCATTTCTGCAAGTGATATGCCAAGTTCTCCTGTACTCATAGCGCCGGCAAGAGTTATCATCATCTTTCCGCCTTTATTTAAATGAACTTCATAAGCCTTTGCGGCGTCCATCATTGCTGCCGAATTAAAGTGAAGATAATGCTTCTCCATGAATTGTGAAACGGGACCTCTTGTCATAATGCTATTCCTATTATACTTTTATGATTTATAATTTCAATTTCTTAAAAATGAACTCAGGTATGGATTTGACTATAAACATTATCCACCTCCAGTAGAATGGAGTATAAACAACACTTTTTCCTTTTATCATCGCTTTGTAAATATCTTTACCTACTTTTTGCGGTGACGCAACCAGGGGCTTCGGAAGCGGCATGCCATAAGTCATGGGAGTATTCACAAAGCCGGGTTTTATGGTAAGTACATTCACTCCGCACTTTGCCAGGCGGTTACGCAGGCCCTGCAAATAAACCGAAAGGGCGCCTTTTGCCGAACCATACATGTAGTTGCTCTGGCGGCCCCTATCGCCCGCAACAGACGAAATTGCAGCGATTGTACCCTTTTTTCTGGTTTCAAATTCTGCTGCGAATAATTCACAAACAGATACAACCCCTGTGTAATTAGTATCAATTATCCTGTGAGCCTCATCAAAATTGCTTTGAGCTTTTTCCTGCGTTCCAAGGTATCCAAGTACGATCAAAATGTAATCAAGCTCCGGGTCCTTAGAAATCACATCTTCAGCAAATTTTTTGTGTGTTGAATAATCCAGAGCATCAACAATCTCAGATGTGCATTCTATATTGTACCTGATACTGAAATCTTTTGCGAATTTTTCCGGCTCATCCTGAATTCTTCCCGCAAAGATTATTTTATGGCCGGCTTCTGCGAAGTGGGATGCCGCTGCCTGGGCAATAAGCGAGTTAGCCCCAAGAACTAAAAGGGACATAATCCAATCCTCCTTGCCAGGCTTGAAGAGAACTTGTTTTCTGGGTCATATTTATGTTTTATTTCCATCCACTTTTCCCATAATCCGGTGTACATTTTTTTAAAAGTTAATTCATCAAGTATTGAGTCTTTTGTAAGGTAAGTTCTTCCGCCGTATTCAAGCACAATATCATCAAGCTGTTTACACATCTTGATAACACCTTTTTTAACAGGGAAATCCATAGAGAGAGTGTAACCTTTAAATGGAAATGATAATATGCCATCCTGATCGCCCATTTTTTTCAGCACGGCAAGGAATGAACCTCCGCCGAACTCAACAACTTTCTTGAGCACTTTATCAACGGCTTCCTGCCCGCGGTCTTCCGGGATATTGAGCTGGTATTGAATAAGTCCGCTCTTGCTGTAAATATGATTCCAGTTCAGGATAAAATCGAGCGGGTAGAAGTATTTGTCATAATGCTGGAAATCCTCTTTTGTTCTTGCCTTCATATAAAAAGCCGAGTTAAAGAGACTTATTGATACCTTATTCAAAGTTGAAAAAGGTATTTCAAACGGAACGGATATCTTTTTCTCTACATATTTTTCCTTTGACTTAACCTGCAGGCGTGAATTAAGATCTTCATTGCCGGCATGGTTGCCGAGCATTAAGATATTTCGGCCGTACTTGCTCCCTGATGCAACGATATCCATCCAGGCAACAGAGTAAATATAGTCCTCATCATACTCTTCGAATTTTTCGAAGAGAGCGGTCAGATTTTTGAGTTTCAAAACCTTATTAGTCATGTAAGGATTCTCTATTTTTCGCAGCCTGAACACTGCATCAAGAATGAAGCCCGTGAGACCCATTCCCCCAATTGTTGCCCAAAAAAGATCAGCATTACTTTCACGCGAACACTCTATTATTTCTCCTGATGAGAGCAATATCCGCATGCTAATCAGAAAATTAGAAAACGAACCTTCTTTATGGTGGTTCTTACCGTGAACGTCGCTGGCAATTGCACCACCAACTGTAACATACTTTGTGCCGGGAGTCACATATGGAAACCAGCCTCTTATAGTAAAAGTGTCCAGAATATCCTTATAAGATACACCTGCTTCACAGCTTAATATTCCTGTAGATTCATCAAAAGAAAGGAATTTGTTCATCAAAAGTGATTCTGCTATTATTCCTTTGTCAGAAATTGCAGCGTCACCATAACTTCTGCCAAGACCGCGGGGAGTTACCTCACCGGATTTAAGAAAGTCCTTAATTTCATTAACGCCTGAAGGCCTTGATAATTTGCTGCGGGTTTTGGGGTATTTACCAAAGCCGGATAGCTGTATTTCTTCAAATTTCAACAAATTCTGCGTATTGAAAGCGTAATCCTCCTTAACATTATCTTCAAATATCGTAAATAATAATATGATAAGAAATTTAGAAATTAGGTTGCATTTATAATCTCACAATTAATTTGTATCATTGCATAGGCTCTTTGTGATAGTCCGGTTTATCCGGATAAAGTATTTCGGTTCACTTTTTATAACAGTGAATAATCCCGATTTGTCGGGAAGAATAGGGAATCAGGTGAGCGAAAAGCAAAACCTGAGCTGTCCCCGCAACTGTAATAGAGAAGACCGGTTAAGTAATGTCACTGCCCCAAACAGGGTGGGAAGGCTGACCGGGAATTGCTCTAAAGCCAGGAGACCTGCCGGAATGAATGTTTCAATGATCTTCGGCGGCAAAGATTACGACTAATTTTGACGGCACATATACTCTCTGTGTCTCTATGATCTTCGTATGTTTTTTTGCTAACGGGGTCGTTGAGATGCAGAGAGTTTTTTATTTTAATAAACCAATTTTATAACTAAACTTTTTTCATCGGGAAAATTATGAAAAAGTTAATCTCAGTTTTTCTTTTTGTTTTTATCTTTGTTACAATTGCCGCAATTTTGACCGGGTGCAGTGAAGAATTAATAACCAATAACCCTGTTCTTTCTACAAAAGGTATTTATGTACTATATGAAGGTTCTTTCGGCCAGCCGCAATCCTATGATTATAGCTTTATATACAAGGATAGTAATACGGTCAGCACGAACGTTTTTCAAAATTCCAATGGGGGATCTGCACTTAATGCATATCCAAACGGAATGCAACTCAAAGGCGGGACACTTTTTATTGTCAGCCAGGGAAACTTCGGGCTGCCGGGGACTATATATAAAATTGATGCGGGAACTAATCAGTTGATCTCTTCAAAGAACTTCGGAACAAATCCTTACAGTCTTGTTGCGGGTACAAGCGGATCGTTTTACGTTACCAATACCGCCAGTGATTATGTTTCTGTGCTGGATAATAACCTGAATATTATAGCAGATTCATTAAAAGTAGGCTTCAATCCTTCTGATCTGGTTTCATACGGTAATTACATTTATGTTGCCAAACAAAGTTATACTTTCGAAAATTCTCTTGCAATAATCAATATCACAAATAATAATGTTCAAAAAGTATTCTTCAATACACCGCCGGTTTCGGTTGAAACTGCTGAAAACAGAATACATGTATCAACATATTCGGGAAAGACAATTTACTCCATAGCTCAGCAGAATAATACTATTGTTGATTCAACAAAACTGAGTATTACTGAGCCTGCAATAGGAACGATAGTCTCTTTGGATTATCGCACCATGTTTGTGCTTGGTGTACCGGATACAACATTTGGATACAATATAGGTAAGAGGATCTACAAAGTTGATATAGAAACAAAGACTATTGATCCGTCTTTTAATATCATATTTACCGGGAATGATGATGCTTATGGTATCAGCTACAATGCTCTTGAAAGCAGATTATATGTTGCAAACAGTAAATCCGGCGCCGGCAACGGAGAAATACGCGTTTATGATAATAGCGGAAATCTGGTTAATACTTTCCCTGATATTGGCGGGAAATTTCCCAAAAGAATTGTATTTAAAACGTTTTGATGCTTAAATTCTTAATTATATTGATGTTGATCCCACCAGCACTCTCTGCTCAGGAAACAATCTCTCCGGGCAGAGATAGCGTTGTAGTTGATGAAATTCTGGTTGAATCCAACAGGCTTAAGATGACTAATTCAACTGCGCCAAATAAGATACAGCTGCTGGATGAGAAATTCATTATGTCTTTGAATGGCAGAAGCCTTAACGATGCACTCCAGCAAAGTGACGCAGTTTTTGTCAAGGATTATGGATTCAATTCTGGATCGAAAACGATTTCTCTTAATGCTACTCAAAGCGAGCACACGCTTATTCTGTTAAACGGTGTGAGACTAAACAGCAGACAGAATGCACAGGTCGATCTTTCATTATTTAACATGGATAATGTTTCGAGAATTGAAGTTTCTAAAGGCGGTTCATCTGCTCTGTATGGAAGTGAGGCTATTGGCGGGGTGATCAATATAATTACTAAAAATCCCAATCTGAACAAGCTCATTTCGCTTAACCTGAAAACATGCATTGGTTCTTACGGCCTCAGAAGCATCTATGGGAATTTTTCGCATAGCATGGGTCTTAATAGCGGCAAAAGTATTTCGTACAGCCTTTCATATTCCGATGAGCGGGCGAAGAATAACTTTGAATATATGTTTAAGAATGGGCAGATTGAATCGCGAAGGGAAAGAGAGAACTCTGAATTCAATTCGCAGGCATTCAATTTTGATCTTACTTACACTCCGGAAAAATTTTCATCATTAAAGCTGTTTACAAATTATTCACATTTCGAAAGAGGGGTACCGGGTATTGATCTGGGATATTCTACCGGAACGGCAAGACAGATCGACTACAATTTTATTTCAAGTATTTCTTACAACAGGAAGATCAATGAAAAACTTTTACTGAAATCTGACTTTGGTTACAATTATGCTCTTCAGAAATATTTTGATCCTTCTACTTTCAATTTATCGGTTAAGATCAACAGCTATTATAAACTTAACAGTATTGTTACATCACATTCAATGAGTTACATTCCTTCGGGAAAATTCAATATTGAGTCTGGTGGTGAATTCAGCTTCAACAATATTGTAAGCAACGAAACTGAAAAAGGAGAGCTTTATCAGGCGGCACTTTTTTCGGTATCGAAAATTGTAGTTGAAGTAAGTAGAAATTCTAAAGTCACATTTTATCCTTCTGTTAGATATGATTATTTCTCAAATATTGCCGAACGTAATGTTCTAACAGGTAAACTTGGTGTCAATTTTCAGCCGTTTATGAATGCTGAGTTTCATGTAAAGAGTTCAATTGGGAATAATTTCAGCGCACCAAACTTTAACGAGCTTTACTGGAAAGATGTTGGCAACAAAGACCTCAGGCCTGAAAAATCCATAAGTTTTGATGCAGGGTTGTTTTATAAATTCAAGATCATTGGAATGAATGAAATTGAACTTTCTTATTTCAACGTAAACACAACCGATCGAATTGTGTGGACGCCCGTTTCAGGCAGTATCTGGCGCCCTTTAAATATTGGTAAAGTAAAGTCCGAAGGTATTGATGTAAGCCTTAGATCGGCATATGACATTACAAGCAAACTAAATGTTGCGTTTGGGATCAACTACACTTACGGATCGGCCCTGAAAAAGAATGAGGATTTTACGGGGGATCCATCTTACAATAAACAGCTCATATATTTGCCCAAAGAAATGGTAAAATCGTCATTTTTGCTGAATTATTATTTGACTACAAGTAAAATTTTAAAATTTGTATCTTTTAACCTGTTTTATAGCTTTAATACCAGACGTTTTACCAATTTTGAAAACACTCAGTTTATCCCCAGATTTGACATTTTGGACGGTAATATTGGGTTTGGCACCAGAGTTCTTGGTATAGATACAGGGGTGAAGTTCGTTATCAACAATATCATGAACGAAAATTATTCAATTCTGCCGGGCTACCCAATGCCTGTTAGAAATTACAGGTTCGAATTAAGTATAAAGTATTGAAGCTATCTCACAAACTAAGAACTAACAAGAAAATTTATTACAGGAGAATCATAATATGTATAACTTTATTATCGCAATTGTATTAATATTGTTTGCTGCTTTTTCAAGGCTGCTTCCTCATCCAATGAACTTTGCACCAATTACAGCTATCGCGCTGTTTGCCGGTGTTTATTTCAATAAAAAATATGCTATCATTATTCCCATAGCAGCGCTTGTTATCAGTGATACATTCATTGGTTTTTATCCATATGTTTTATGGATATACGCAACAATGGTAGTTATTGCACTTGTTGGCATGTGGCTGAAGAAAAGAGTTGAAAATAACGGTACAACAAAGAAAACGGGTTATATTTTAGGAACTACACTTGCTGCATCAATCATATTCTTCGTTGTCACAAACTTTGGTGTGTGGATAAGCGGCATGTATTATGAAATGAATCTTAGAGGCTTGATTGAATGTTACACTATGGCAATTCCGTTCTTCAGGAATTCCCTCGGAGGTGATCTTTTCTACGTTGCAGCTATGTTTGGAATTTATGAACTTGCAATAAGGTTTGTAAAGGAAAACTCATTAAAGGAAGCAAAGATCAGGAAATAAACATTATTACATGATAACCAGACTTGAAGAAGAGCTAAGGAAAAGAATTATTCTGCTGGATGGTCCCCGGGGTACTATGATTCAGAAACGGAAACTTGATGAAGCGCAGTTCAGGGGGGTACAGTTCAAAGACCATAAAAGCGATTTAAGAGGCAACAATGATATACTTAATATAACACAGCCTGGCATAGTACAGGAAATTTATGAGCAATACCTTGCCGCAGGAAGTGATATAGTTGGAACAAATACCTTTAATTCTACTTCAATTTCACAGGCTGATTACGATACGCAAAAGTTTGCTTATGAGATTAATCTGGAAGCCGCAAAAACAGCAAGAATCGCCGCGGATAAATTCACAAAGCTTACTCCCGATAAGCCGCGCTATGTAGCAGGTGCTATCGGGCCGATGAACAAAACCCTTTCAATATCTCCCGATGTTAACGATCCCGGATTCCGCTCGGTTTCTTTCGAAGCTATTAGAGATTCTTACCAGGAACAGATAAGGGGACTCATTGACGGCGGTGTTGATATACTGCTGGTTGAAACAGTGTTTGATACACTCAACTGCAAAGCGGCCTTGTATGCCATCAATGATTATTTTGATAAAATTGGCAGGAAGCTGCCAGTTATGGTATCAGGTACAATTGTTGATCTAAGCGGAAGAACACTTTCCGGTCAGACCGTTGAGGCATTTTTGAATTCGGTCAGTCACGCAGGTATTTTCAGCATTGGGCTGAACTGTTCGCTTGGAGCAAAGGAAATGCGCCCTTATTTAGAAGAGCTTTCCGAAAAAGCTGGAGTTTATATAAGCTGCTACCCGAATGCGGGCCTGCCTAATGCTTTTGGCGGTTATGATGAACTGCCGGATGAGACTGCTGAACTGCTGAGAGATTTTGCCCAAAGCGGATTCTTGAACTTTGTTGGCGGTTGCTGCGGAACAACTCCAGACCATATTAAAGCGATCGGAGAAATTGTTGAAGGCATACCGCCGCGTAAGATCCCAGAGATAAAAAAATATCTGCGGCTTAGCGGACTTGAACCCCTCAATGTCACACCGCAAACAAATTTTGTAAATATAGGCGAGCGTACAAATATTACAGGTTCTGCAAAATTTGCTAAACTGATACGTGAAGAAAATTTTGAAGAAGCTTTAAGTGTGGCTTTGCAGCAAGTTGAAAGCGGAGCACAGGTAATTGATGTTAACATGGATGAGGGGATGATAGACGGCGAGGCAGCAATGTTCAAGTTCCTTAATCTAATGGCGGTTGAACCGGATATAGCCCGTGTTCCTGTTATGCTTGATTCATCCAGGTGGTCAATAATAGAAACAGGTCTAAAATGCCTGCAGGGTAAAGGAATTGTTAATTCAATAAGCCTTAAAGAAGGCGAAGAGGCGTTTATTGAACATGCTGAGAAAGTGAAAAAATACGGCGCGGCTGTAATTGTAATGGCATTTGATGAGAACGGGCAGGCAGATAGTTTTGAAAGAAAGATCGAAGTATGCAAACGTTCATATGATATCCTTACAAAAAAAGTCGGCTTCCCGCCACAGGATATAATCTTTGATCCTAACATATTAACGGTTGCAACTGGTATTGAAGAGCATAACAATTACGCTGTCGATTATATTAATGCCACAAAGTGGATAAAAGAGAATCTTCCCTATGCCAAAGTGAGCGGGGGAGTGAGCAATATTTCGTTTTCCTTCCGCGGGAATAATTTTGTCCGCGAGGCAATGCACTCAGCATTCTTGTACCATGCAATTAAAGCCGGAATGGATATGGGTATTGTAAATGCAGGTATGATAGAAGTTTATGACGAAATTCCAAAGGACCTGCTTGAGCATGTTGAAGATGTACTTCTTAACCGCAGACCTGATGCAACCGAAAGGCTTGTAGAGTTTGCCGAAAAAGTTAAGTCAAAGGGCAAAACAATTGAGCAGGACAATGCTTGGCGTAACGCACCCGTGGAAGAACGCCTGAAGCACTCTTTGATTAAAGGAATTGTTGAATTTATTGATGTTGATACAGAAGAAGCGCGTGCAAAATATCCAAAACCACTCGATGTAATTGAAGGCCCTTTAATGGATGGCATGAATGTTGTTGGTGACCTGTTCGGAGCGGGCAAAATGTTCCTTCCGCAGGTTGTAAAAAGCGCAAGGGTGATGAAGAAATCTGTGGCATACTTAACGCCGTATATTGAAGCGGAAAAAGCTGCAGGCGCCTCGAAGACAAACGGCAAGATATTGCTTGCAACCGTTAAAGGCGATGTACACGATATCGGAAAGAATATAGTGGGTGTGGTTTTAGGCTGCAATAATTATGAAGTGATTGATCTTGGTGTAATGGTCTCGGCAGAAAAGATATTGCAGACTGCAAGGGAAATGAATGTTGATATCATTGGGCTTAGCGGACTCATAACCCCTTCACTTGATGAAATGGTTCACGTTGCAAAAGAAATGGAGCGTCAGGGATTCAGCGTACCTCTTCTCATCGGAGGCGCCACTACCTCAAAAATTCACGCTGCGGTAAAGATTGCCCCAAATTATTCAAATCCGACCGTGCATGTTCTCGACGCATCAAGAAGCGTTACTGTTGCAGGCAGTTTAATGAGCAAGGATAACCGCGATAGCTTCATTGGCAGCGTAAGGCAGGAATATGACAGAATGCGAATTTCACACAAGGGCAGGAAAGATGACCGTAAGTTCTTAACTATAGAGCAAGCCCGTGAAAAAGGACTAAAGATAAACTGGATAGATACTAAGATCACAAAACCGGCATTTATTGGCAATAAAATTTTTGATGACTTCCCGCTTGAAAAAATAAGAGAAAAAATTGACTGGACTCCTTTCTTCCAGACGTGGGAGCTTAAAGGAAAGTATCCCAAGATATTTGAAGATCCAAACTACGGCAGCGAAGCTAAAAAGATATATGATGATGCCAACAAATTGCTTGATGATATAATCAAAAGTAAATGGCTTACCGCCAAAGCGGTAATTGGATTGTATCCGGCAAATTCTATTGGTGATGATGTTGAGCTTTATACAAACGAATCAAGAAATGAAGTTCTCACTACTTTCCATATGCTTCGCCAGCAAGTACAGAAGACAAATAGTGAACCTTATTACAGCCTCGCCGATTTGATCGCGCCAAAAGATTCAGGAATCAATGATTATATCGGGACATTTGCAGTAACTACTGGTATTGGAATTGAAGCCGTACTTGAGAAGTTCCGCCTTGAGCATGATGATTACAGCAGTATCATGACTAAAGCTATTGCAGACAGGCTTGCTGAAGCATTTGCCGAGCTAATGCACGAAATGGTGAGGAAAGAATTCTGGGGTTACTCCAAGGATGAGAAGCTCTCAGTTGATGAGATAATTGCCGAGAAATATCACGGCATAAGGCCGGCGCCGGGTTACCCCGCACAGCCTGATCACACAGAAAAACGTATATTGTTTGACCTGCTTGATGCAGAAAATAAGGCAGGCATTACATTGACCGAAAGTTTTGCAATGTATCCGGCTTCTGCAGTAAGTGGCCTGTATTTCTCACATCCTGAATCAAAGTACTTTAACGTTGGAAAAATTAATAAAGATCAAGTCGAAGAATACTCCCGAAGAAAAAATATGACAGTTGATGAGGTTGAAAGATGGCTGGCGCCGATACTTGGTTATGAGAAAATAGAGAAAGCATTGATTTGAATAATTATTGATCATGGTTACCAAATGCGTTTGTAATGATAATCTATTTTCTGATATTAAAGCTGTGTCAGATAGGTACGGATTGAAGACCATTACAGATTTGAAAGAGCATATAATATTCGCAGAGAATTGTAAATTCTGTCTGCCTTATGTGGAGTTGATGCTCAAAACCGGAAAAACTGAGTTTGAACCAATGTTTTTTGATAAGGATATAAATTGAATAAGATAATTGCAGTCATCGGAATGTGCGGTTCAGGAAAAAGCGAAGCAGTCAAGTTCTTCGTTGAAAATGGATTCAAAAGGGTTTATTTTGGCGAAGTTGTGATGAATGAAATGAAAAGGCTCGGGCTAGAAGTGAATGAACAGAATGAACGCCAGACCCGCGAAAACCTGCGAAAGGAATTCGGCATGGGCGCAATGGCTGTAAAAAGTCTGCCCATAATTGAAGAATTTATTGCCCGAAATAATGTAGTTATCGAAAGCCTGTATTCATGGGAAGAGTTTAAGATACTCAAATATAAGTTCGGTGATGCATTCAAGCTCCTTACAATTTACACGACTAAAGCTTTGCGATACGAAAGACTGCTCAAAAGGCCTTTCAGACCATTGACAAATAAGGAATCTATGAGCCGGGACATCAGCGAAATTGAAAAGCTTGACAAAGGCGGTCCGATCGCATTTGCTGATTACCTTGTTATGAATGACGGCTCGCTGGAAGAGATGAATGAAAAATTAATGAAACATATTTAACTAATTTTGCACAGACAGGAATGTCTGTGCTACTGTATATTTATGAAAAGACAGGATTACATTTCGTGGGATGAGTATTTTATGGGGATAGCGGTCCTATCTTCAAAAAGAAGTAAGGATCCCAGTACACAAGTTGGAGCTTGTATTGTTAATCAGTACAATAAGATCGTTGGAATCGGTTACAACGGCTTTCCTATAGGCTGTGATGATGATGCATTGCCCTGGGATAAGACTTCGGAGAATCCAAACGAGACGAAGTATCCTTATGTTGTACACGCAGAAGCCAATGCGATACTGAATTCAACCAAAGATCTGCATGGCTCAAGAATTTATGTTGCCCTTTTTCCCTGCAATGAATGCACAAAGCTCATGATTCAGTCAGGAATAAAGGAAATAATATACCTTTCAGATAAATATAAAGATACCGATAGTGTAAAAGCTTCTAAGAAAATGCTTGACCTTGCTGGAGTAAGTTTCAGACAGCTTGATCTGAAGGGAAAAAAGCTCGAAATTGATTTCAGTATTGATTAACAATTATGGCAGATAATTCAAAAAGGAAAGTAACAATTGAAGAAGCAAAACTTGCTGGCGGGAAGAAATACAGAGAAAAAGTAAAGAAGGTCTTAGTAGAATATGAACAACTACCCGACGAAAAGAAACACCAAATACATTTATATTACGGATATGGCAAAGGGAAAACTACTGCAGCGATGGGTCTCGCTTTCAGAGCGCTTGGTGCAGGCAAAAATGTTGCTATAGTTGAGTTTGATAAGGGTTTCGACCAAACCAAAGAACATTATTTTGAGCGCAGGATTTTCTTTAAGCTGAAAGAACTCGGATACCCCATTGAGATCAACTCTTCCGGGTGTGAGAGAATGAATGAAGACGGAACATTCAGATTCAAGAATGCAGAAGAGGATTTTGAAGAAGCCAAAAGGGCTCTGGAAATCGTAAAAGTCCTGATCCAAAATGGCAAGCAGGATGTTTTGATACTAGATGAATTTGTTGCAGCGGTTAACTACCACTTAATACAGGAACAGGATGTATTTGATATTATTGACCTTTACAATAAGAACCGCAGATTTGAACTTATTATGACGGGTCATAAGCTTTTTGAGGGACTTGAAGAACGGGTCGATCTGATTACGGAAATGAAGAAGGTTAAGCATTACTTTGATAAAGGAATTCAGGCAAGAAAAGGAATAGAGTATTGATACTAGGTATCAGATATTGATCGATTTCTATATACAATATTTCCCAACAAAATTGTAACAGCACACACTACCAACCCTGCCAAAATATCAACAACATAATGATACCTTAGATATACTGTAGCAGCAACCATACAGAAAAAGTAAGGCATGTAGAAATAAAAAGATCTCGATTTGATCTTCCATGAGATGTACATTATCAAAAAAGCTGTTATGGTATGCAGACTTGGCATTGCATCCCGCTGCACATAATCCTGTGGATTTGATACCCCCGGCGGAATAGATTCGCCGAAATTTAGAAATGCTCTGATATGTTCCGTAAAGAATAGTCCCGGAAGTTCAGCAGTAATAGAATAAAACTCATGCAAGTGAAAGCGCGGGCCGTTTGCAGGGAAAAAGAAATATAATAAGTAGCTGAAATAAAAACTGAAAAACAGAATGAATATGGTAAACTTGAATTCCTTGTAGCGGTGGCCTAAGTATAACTGCAGCCCTATAACAACTATCATAGGGTAATAGTACGCATACACAATTTGAAGGAATTCAGTAAGTATCGGATTTTTGAAACGGTAAGCCCATTGGGTTGGGTTCACACCAAAGAGAATAAAATCAAATTTGATAAGCAGCGGATCAATATCAGCCGGCTTTAAGTAATAAATTATGAAATAAACTTCTTTGAAGATTATTAATATTGCAGCCACGCCGTACCAATATCTTAATATTTTTAAAACTGATCGAGCATCTTTCTCGATAAGATTGCGCTCATTTACATTTCTTTCATACTTGGTGACTATTATCCAAATCAAATATATCAAAAGAATATTGAGCAGTATATACAAATACCAGAATTCAATCCTAACATTAAAATAAATGTAAATCAAAGTTAACAGGGTGAGGAAAGCCTGAGTGATTATATCAGCCGGAGATAAGTATTTGAAAAAGTTCTTTAACACAATTTATCTGACATTTTTTAGAGAAGCCAGCGAAGTGCAAACGTAGAAAGCGATAGAAAAATAGTTATTCCAACTACATCCTGAAATGCAGTTTCAAAAGGCCCGACTGTTATTGCAGGGTCAAATCCCATCTTTTTTGATAAAAGGGGAGTAGTTGTTCCCACAAAGGCGGAGATGTTGATGGAAATACACATTGAAAGTCCTACGACCAGTCCGAATATTAATTTGCCGTACCAAAACGCCCCGATAGTTCCAATGATTGCGCCGCAAATCAACCCAAGTATCAGGCTGATCATCAAAGACCTCCTGATTGGCGCCGCCCACCTGTTGAGCGTTATTCCGCCTGTAGCCAAAGCCCTGACTGTCATTGCTGAGGCCTGCAGACCGGTGTTGCCCGAAATCGCGGAAATGATCGGCATGAACGATGTCAGCAGAAGCACTTTAGCAAGCGTCTCATCATAGTAATTTATCACAATACCGGCGAAGAATTGTATTCCGAGTGTTATTAATACCCAAGGAAGGCGGAGCCAGGCGACTTGGTAAGGTGATTTGCTGGCAAGCTCTTCGGCGTCAGAACCGACAATTTTGGCAACATCTTCAGAAAATTCCTCTTCCATGATCTCGGCTATATCGTCAAAGGAGATCTTACCAACAATTCTGTCTTTTTCATCAACAACCGGTACTGATACAAGATCATACTTACGCATGATCGAAGCAACTTCCTCCTGGTCTGTATCGGTCTGGACAGAAATGACTTCCGTGTTCATCAAATCAGCCATTATCATAGCCGGAGTGTCAAGGGCAACAATGATCTTCTTAAGTGACACTATACCTTTTAGCCTGCCATCATCATCTGCAACCCATACATGGTATAAATGTTCATTATCGGGGGCTTCCTCCCTGATTATCTCAACCGCCCGGTTAATTGAATCCGTTGATTTAACAATAACGAATTCTTTCTGCATGATGCCGCCTGCAGAATTTTCGTGGTATGCCAAAAGCTCCTTAACTTCGCTGGAGTCTTCGGATTCCATCTTCTCCAGCACATCTTCAGCTTTATCATCTTCAAGCTCACCGATAATATCTGTGGCATCATCAGAATCCATCTCACCGACAATCTCGCTGATCTCTGATGTGGAGAGGTGTTCAAGAATGAAATCCTTGTGATAGTCGCCTAGTTCAAGCAGCACTTCAGCAGAATTCTCATCGTCAAGAAGCTGGAACAGGGCCAGGCCTTCTTCTTGGGTCAGGTTGTCTATTATCAGTGCAATATCGGCCGGGTAAATATCGGCTAGAATGTTTTTAAGCAAAGTATCACTTTTGCTGCCGATGAGATCCGAAATATCGCTCAGTAACTGGACATCGATTTCGATTACTGCTCTGTTTTGCTTTCTTTCCGGCATATTGCTCTAAAACTCTGTGTTATTTAATTAAATTATGACCCAAATCTGGCAAAAGCCTGTTTAAGTATTTCATTATCAAACGATCCCGCAGGCGAGTGAATGTACTTAAGATATGCAGTATAACCAATCATTGCTGCATTATCAGTTGAATAAATTTTCTCAGGAAAAAATACGTTGTAACCATTGGAAGTACATTTCATGAATTCGTTTCTTAACCTTGAGTTGGCTGAGACGCCCCCTGATACTGCAATGTTCTTTATACCGTAATTCTTTGCTGCAGATATGGTTTTGCTGACAAGGGAGCCAACTACTGCTTTCTGAAAGGAAGCACAAAGATCATTCAACGGAATTTTTAATGTATCACCGGGAAAATTTTTTCTTAAATAGTATAGAACTGAAGTTTTGATGCCGCTGAATGAAAAATCGTATGGACTGCCTTTAATTTCTGCTTCCGGAAATTTATGATAGTCTTCATTGCCTACTTTTGCAAGTTTATCTATCAATGGACCGCCGGGATACTCAAGCCCAAGCATTTTTGCAACTTTATCAAATGCCTCGCCTGCTGCGTCATCTTGTGTTTGTCCAAGGACTTTGTAATCATTATATCCGCATACAAGAAAAAGGATAGTATGACCTCCAGAGACCACAAGTGAGATGAAAGGGAACTCAATTTCTGCTTTTCCTATAAAGCATGAAAATAAATGAGACTCAATGTGATCTATACCGATAAACGGTATATTGTTTGAAGCAGCAAATCCTTTGGCAAAGTTAAATCCAACAAGCAAGGATCCTATAAGTCCGGGTCCGCGTGTTGCTGCAACAAGTCCTATATCCAATTCACTAAGATTTGCTTCATCAAAGGAGGATTTAACGATCTTATCGATTGTCTTAATGTGTGCCCTTGATGCAAGTTCAGGGACGATTCCGCCATAATCTTTGTGGAAAAGCTGCGACAAGATAATATTTGAACGTACTTCAAAATTATCAAGAATTGCCGCAGATGTTTCATCACATGAAGATTCAATAGCAAAAGTAAACATTTACAAAAATATTAATTTTTGAGCGTTTTTACAATGTTCTATCAAAACACACCTGAATAGTTACCGTATAGAGGTTATATATACCGTTTTAAGGGTATTGAGAACAGTAACCAAAGATACTAATTTAGTAACCCCAATGAAAATGTTGTTTGATTTCAGGAAAAAAATGATTATAATTGTTTAGGGGGTATGAGCAAGTATTATAAAGTCACTAATGGCTATGTTAAAAGTAAATTTTTAGATTAAGCAATAAATTTACAAATATATAAGAAAGTTATGTTGAAAAGACTACTCCCGGTTTTTCTGATATTGATAATTACGTCATTTTCAGGACTATTTGCTCAGTCCCTGGCAGATTCCGGTTATTATTACCAAAAAATCGGATTCAAAGAAAAGGCAGCCGGGTTTTTCGAAAATTATATTTATTCCAATCCCGATAATTTCCAGGTCAGATTAGACTTGGCATATCTTTACCTTGATACAAAACAAATAACCAAAGCACGTGAACAGTTTGATTATGTTGGCAGGAATTCGCCAAATGAAAATGAAGTCAAACAGTCAAAAGAATCTATTGCAGTTATTGATAATCAAACCGGACAGGTTAGTAACACTCAAACCACTACAGTTCCGGGCTCAACCGGATCAGACCTTGATTCCGGATACTACTATTTAAACTCAGGAAACAAAACTAAAGCAGCAATATTCTTCGAACAGCATCTGAAATCCAATCCGAAGGACACAAAGATACATCTTCAGCTTGCCTATATTTACTACGACCAAAAGAAGTATGCCAATGCACTTACACATTTTGACTATGTTGGAAAGCATTCTACAAATTCAGACGAAAGACAATTATCTAAATCAGCTTCACTTACTTTAAGGGAAGACCTGGCATTTAATTCACCAAGATCTTTAGATCTGTACTTCTACAATTACTACGATTCATTCCAGGAAAATTATATTGCAAATCTTGTAACGCATGTTAACTTCAGGATAGGAAAAGGTTTCTTTGCCGGTCCATACCTGGATGTATATACTGATACCCGTTCTTCAAAAACCCTGGTATATAATGATAGGTTTGTTGAAATAGGCGGCTTCTTCCGGTACCACGTTCTGAATAATTTGTTTTTTGAATTCCGTCTTGGATACACGAGGCAGATAGACCTTGATTCAAGCAAGATCAACATCAAGCCGATGGTGGTTTATTATAACCGCTTTGGTGATGCCAAATTATACTTGAGCAAGGGATCATCAAGCTCGAAAACAAGTCTGTATATGGATATCTACTATGCAGCCATGTATGACTACAAGTACAAAAATGCATTCCTGCAGGCTTCACTCACACAGGCGCTTAGATTCCATACAGGCGGTTATTCTTATATAGAGAATTACCTTGTCGAAAATGCCCAGTTTGATAGCCGAAGGCTTGATTATAACAACTATTTTGAAGTTGGCTTGGGCTTAAGATTTAAACCCAATGTAATGGTATTCCCGGTATTTTTTGTAGAACCATCTTATAAAGCATATTTTTTCGGAGACAGAAAAAATTCATTCCAGATAAAAGCGGGATTCTGGTTTAACTTCAGAACTAAACTATAATAAAATCATATGCAAGAAGTTTTCACAATATTACTCTGGATCTGTTCAATACTGCTGATAATCAGCGGTCTGGACGACGTACTGGTGGACCTGCTCTACTGGTTTAACAGGTGGAAGTATAACCGGAGCCTGCCGAAGATGGATGATGTCCTTTCGGCAAATGAAAACTATATAGCGCTGGTAATTTGCGCATGGCGTGAATATAAAGTTATAGGCAGAACTCTCACTTATGCTTTGAGCAAAATGAGATACAATAATTTTACTATCTTCGTCGGGATTTATCCGAATGATACCAAGACACTTGAAGTGGTTAAAAGAATAGCCCAAAAAAATAACAAAGTTGTTATTTGCGTAAATTCACACGATGGCCCGACTACAAAGGCTGATAACCTGAATAATGTGTACGCTTCAATTAAGAGATTTGAAAAAGACAACGGGAAAAACTTCGATATTATCTCTATACATGATTCGGAGGACTTTATACATCCATTAACATTAAAAGTTGATAACTATATCATCAGCTACCAGGGTATTGATGCTGTACAGGTTCCGGTAGTTCCTATTAAAGACGACAGAGGAAAATTCATACACAGAACTTACTGCGACGCGTTTGCGGAAGTGCATTCTAAAGATCTTATAGTAAGACAGGCATTAAAAGTATTTATACCTTTTGCAGGTACAGGTATGTCATTCAGGCGAGAGATATTCATGAATCTTGAAAGCCACTATCCGCAGGTTTTTAATGAAGCAAACCTGACCGAAGACTACGAGCTTGGCCTCAGATTGTTCAAAATGGGATATAAGACAGCTTACATCAATATGCTTATCGATAAGAATAATCCTAATTCAAGGGTTGCAACAGGCGAGTATTTCCCGAACACGTTCTGGGCAGCCGTAAAACAGCGCTCGAGATGGACAGCCGGTATATGCTTCCAGAACTGGAAAATGCATAAGTGGGCGGGCAGTTTTAAGACTAAGTACTTTTTGATGAGGGATAGAAAGACAATATTCAGCAACTTCATGGTATTGCTTTCTAATCTTGTATTTGCATTGTTCCTGCTTTACCTGCTTGGCTTCGGACTTGGCATAAAAGTATTTGATTCGGCGGTTGAACAGAATACAGCGCTTTGGTTCTTTTTATGGGCTTGCTTCTTCTTCATGGTCTGGAGGCTTGCTCACAGGTTTATCTTCACTTACAGCTGGTATGGGCTTAAGTATGCTTTTTTCAGCCTTATCAGGCTCAATTTTGATAACCTGATAAATTTCTTTGCTACTTTCCGTGCGCTCAAGGTTTTTATCGGAATGAAAAACAAAGTAGTTTGGGAATCAACAGATCATTATTGATAATTATTTAGTAACCATGGTTAACCGGGGTGGTCTGAATATAGGTCACCCTTTTTTATTAAGGTGCACAACAAAAACTCACCTGAAAACGGTATGAGTATGCGTTTTTTCTTTAAAATGGGTTAATTATCTTTGTTATACGACAAATAAATGGGTCAGGAAAATATAAATATAGGCTTAAATCCGGAGGATCTAAAAGGGAAAAAAGTGATAGTTTTCTTTTTTGGTACCAGGCCCGAAATACTAAAATTATTTGTTTTGTACAGGATATTAAAGAAATCTGACGAGTTCTACCCCTTACTTTACAACACTGCACAGCAAAAAATATCGGGAGATATACTTTCAAATATCGGCATTCATCCTGATATCACTGCAACAGAAAAACCGAACCGCTCAAGTGACCTGAACGAGCTTATAGCTCATTTGCTGAATGATTTCAACGAGAAATTTGGCGATAAATCACCCGTAAAGAAAGTGAACATACACGGCATTATTGTGCAGGGTGATACCGCTTCTGCGTTTTCGGGCGCACTCTGGGGCTTTCTTAACCAAATTCCGGTATTCCACGCAGAGGCTGGGCTTAGAACACTTGATAAGATGAACCCTTTCCCGGAAGAGTTTATGCGCGAATCAGTTGCAAGAATGGCAACCTGGCATTTTGCTCCAAAAGGAATAAACCGCGATAACCTTATAAACGAAGGTATTAAGCACGATAAGATATTTGTAATTGGCAACACTATCAACGATGCAATATTTACACTGATCAAAGAAAAGAAGATAAAAGAACCTGTACAAAAGAATTACATCTTAAGTACTTTTCACAGGCGCGAAAACTGGCATAATGTAACTGCTTATGCAAAGATATTGAATTCTGTGATGAATGATGTTGAGGGATACAGCGAAATACTGCACTTGATGCATCCTAATCCTTTGATTCAAAGAGCTTTTGATGAAGTAATGAACGGTAATGCTCACGAAAAGCTCATAATAATGAAGCCGATACATGATTATTTTGAAATGCTTGGCTATGTTAAGAATGCAGGGTGTATTTTAACAGATTCCGGTGGTTTGCAGGAGGAATCACTTTTCTTCAATGTACCATGCGGTGTGCTGAGAAAAACTACAGAACGTCCTGAAGTACTTAAGAAAAATGCAAAATTACTGCCCATCGAAGCCCCAGATATAACAAGTTTCCTCACTGAGGCTATAGATTACAGAAAAGTTCATCAATCAAAGTATAATTATACATACGGTTTTGGTGACTCCAGCTACCTTATTTATGAGCT
This sequence comes from Ignavibacteria bacterium, assembly GCA_019912545.1. Taxonomy (GTDB): domain Bacteria; phylum Bacteroidota; class Ignavibacteria; order Tepidaquicellales; family OLB5; genus OLB5. The sequence goes on from JAIOIK010000021.1 coordinate 109,236, forward strand.
GTTGAAGAAATTCTACGGAATTGAAACTGAGTATTCCTTCTTGTAAATCCTCTATCATTTTATGTAAATTGCCATAAATCACTTCATCTGCAACCCTCCCCTTAGAAGTAAAAAACTACCTTAGTACACGACACTAAAGGAAGATATAAGTAAAAGAAAATCTGGTTCTTAAGAGTTAAATTTGTGTGACCAAACAATCAAATAAACTCAAAAGTAACCAGATTATGAAACAGTACAATATTAATCAATTACGGAACAG
>JAIOIK010000199.1 GCA_019912545.1 Ignavibacteria bacterium
CCTGATCTCAAATTCACGTTCATTTATTTTTTTCAAATCAAACTTTGCTCCAATTGAGCTTTCCTCCATAGCAGCGGTTTGAACAATATCATTTATAGTATCGTTAACAACAAAAGCCCTGTGCTTCCAGAAATTGTAAGCCCCGGTCATTTTATCGAATAAAAATGTCTGCTTATACCTTCCGGGATTTCCTATAAGGATTATTCTCTTTCCCGGTTCAAAATTCTGCTTTAATAAATTATCTACATTTGTTCTGGATTTGTTATACGATGTTTGCCAGTCATTGACTGCAGTATAGCTCCAATAAGACCAAAATACTAGAGCTATTCCAAAAAGAACTCTTAGTACTTTTTTATTCAGGCGGTTGCTGAGTTTTCTTTGAATCCCGTATATCCATAAGATGTGAATAGTAATGATCACAAAAGGCAGAAGTATCATTTGCGGGCGGATATACCCAACAACAGCATACGGAATGACAATGAGCAGAAACAAAGAAAGCAGCTGCATTATGAATTTGAATATATCCGTTTTTACCATTACCCAGATGAAATAAAATCCTGCGCCATATAGAATAAATAAATACAGTAAAACTATCTTGTTGTCGTTCCTCAGAAGATAATTCATGGTTTGGTAATCAAGCGGTATAGAAAGCGATATCAATGCCCGAGCAAATACTCCCGGTGCATTAGAAAGTGGATTTTCCTGGTAAATTGTTGCTATTTCAATAACATTGTTTCCAAGTATCAGTACTCTTAAAACAAAATATAAGAGTAAGGGAATGAATATGACAATTAAAACTCTTAATTGTCTCTTCAGTCCAATTTTCCCGTGGAAAAAATAAGTTAAAATAAGCAGTGTAAATGGCAAAGTAACAGCCAGCTCTTTTGTCAGTAATGCAGCAGTGACTGAAAAAACAGTTAAGACAAGAAAGATCCGTTTCCTGTAATCATAGTGCAGCAAATATGAATAAATTGCAAGAATATAGAAGAAACAGCAGATAAGGTCAACTCTTGCAGCTGTCCAGCAGATATTATTAATGTTATTTGTATAGAGCAGCACAGCAGCCAGGGCTGCAAGTGAAAGCGAAACTCTCTTTGTTAAATGCAGCACTGTGCAGCCTGCAGTGTAGGCAAGCAATACAAATATTACCAGGTTCTGAAATCTGTACCATGCAAAACTATCGGGTGAAAATCCCAGCAAGTCATGAATATTTACACTCTTTTCAAGTGATAAATAATAGAACGGCCGGATGTGAAATGCGTTTGTAAATGGCAATGAACCCGTAATCTTTCCGTAAAGAGTCGAATTCAAAGCGTCGTAAAAATTCAAATAATCATCCGAAAGCAAACCTATATTAAAATATCCAATGAAATATAATGCGGCAGAATAGACGAGGACTAAAGCTACTGCAAATACAGTATATTTTTTGAATTCCCGCAATCTATTTCAGAAGTGATTTAAGTTCATTTTTATACTTACTTTTAGGTGCAAACATATTTCCGATCCTGTACCTTAATCTTGAATTTATAAACTTATGAAAATATTCATCAGGTAAAAATGTAGTAAAATATGCAGTCAAATTCTTAACTGAAAATGAATTCCTGAAATAACTTCTTGATTCTTTTGGATCACCGTAGAAGTAATTTATCCAGGCAATTGTTGAAGCCCAGTAAAAATGATCTCCTTTTGATTTTGAATCCATAAGTTTTTTGAAGGCAGGAGGGAAGAGCATTTCATATAGATTTGTTCTCTGTACATCTGACCTGGATCCACTCCTTACCCTGGTATAAGCCAATACCCGGGGAATATTGCAGAACCTGGCTTTTGATCTTATCCTGTGGAACAGTTCAAAATCTTCACTGCTGGTAAATGATTCATCGTAACCCTCATCTGCTATAAGATCTTTCCGGTATATCAACGCAGACTGGTTTAACGGATTGTGAAGATCAAGGTAATCATATATATCTTCATGCAAAGTTGGTTCCTTAAGTACAAAAAGTATCTTACCCGGGTCTTTGAAATAAACAGACCATGCAGAGACAACATCATATCCCTGATTGTTATTCAAAAAATTCACCTGTGTTTCAAGTCTTGAAGGGATATTTAAGTCATCTGCATCAATTCTTGCCACCCAATCAAAATTACACAGAGTCAAACCGTAATTTAAAGCTGCTGAGGTCCCTTTGTTCTCAGTTTTCCTGTAATTGATCCTCGCATCATTAAATCCTTTGATGATTTGTTCAGTATTATCAGTAGAGCCGTCATCAACTATTATCAACTCAAAACTGCTGAAGGTCTGGTTCAAAATACTTTTGATTGATGCAGCAATATAATTCCCGCAGTTATACGCAGGCATGAGCACCGAAATATTTCTTATTTTCTCAGGCACTTTTCGTATAGATGTATATGTTTCTCTATCATTAGATCCAGATCAAAAACTTCACTGATTTTTTTGTGAAAGCGCGATGCCATTTCACTATATTTATCGTATCCGTTAATAGCTTCCCGCAGTTTGGTTTCCAGATCAATAGGATCTCCCTGGCGGAAAAGTACACCATTAACTTTGTCTTCAATAATGCTATCTGCGCCGTCAAAATCAGAGCTGATTACCAGATTTCCTGTTGCCCCGGCTTCAGTAATAATAGCAGGAAATCCTTCGGATTTGGATATCGATGGGCATACAAGTATGTGGGTAGTTCTGAGGAGTGAATATATATCAGCAACTCTGCCAAGAAAAATTATGCCGGCATTCAGCCTTTGATTCGTTTCGATAAGGTAACTTTCCTTCCGGCCTTCTCCTGCAATGTAGAATGCTGCTTTTTCCTTTACATCTTGCTTAAGTCTTTGCACTGCATCTATATATGTATCAAGTCCCTTTTCAAAAGTGAACCGCGAGGCAGCAATGACTTTCAACTTACCGGAATCTTTGTGGTATTCTTTATCAACAGGTATCCCGCAGCGTATATAGTTGATCTTGTCAACCGGCGCTATCCTGTTCTTGCGTATATGTTCGTTAATGTGATCATTAATAACAATATAATTATCTGCATTAAATGGCTTTAGCCTTCCAATGGTCTGCAGGAGTCCGTGATTTGTCTGGATAGTTGCCGCTTTTGTAAGCTGTGAAGTCCTTTTCGCAATCGAAGCAGTATAATGGGAGTGCGAATGAAGTATTCCGATATTACTCTTCCTCACAAATCCGGTTAAAAAATTAATTGCAGATATGTAGCCAAAATAGCTCCTGTTCTTATGCAGAAATCTCTCATCGGATATGATGTTAACATTCTGATCACTGAATCGGCTGATGCCTTCTCCGCCGCCGCAGATTATCCACAAGTTCACTTTCCCTGTATCAAGCAGTCCTTTTGCAAGGTGGAGTATGTGATTAGTAACTCCACACGTGTATCTAAGTTCATTTACAAGCAGTAAAATGTTCATTTTAATATCCCTCCGTAAAGATTGTTGTACATCTCATAGACATTATTCCATGAAAGAGACTCGAAAATTTTTGCAGCATTTGCCGATAATTCTTTTCTTTTCTGATTGTTCATTCCGGATAATGATTCTATATTATCCTTCAAACTTTTTGTATCACAATATTCTACTGTAAAACCGTTAAAACCGCAATCAATATAACGGCTTATTCCTGTATCAGCGGTTATGATGGGAATAAGCCCGGCAGCCATTGCCTCGGCAGTTGAAATTGAAAATGTGTCGTATTCATTCAGCGATAAAAAAATATCTTTATCCCTGTAAAATTCAGCCAATTTATCGGCGCTCATTTTGCTTCTATAGCAAACTGTGATATTGTTTTTTACAGGAAGTTCAATTTCTTCGTTACTTATTATATAGATCTCAATCTCACTTGAGATAATCTCATTTGAAATAAATTTAATTAAATAATCCTTCCCGCTCCGGTTCAGATTGCTGTTATGAATAAAAACCAATTTTAATGCTTTGTTTGGACATTCCGGTCTGGTATGATCGTGAAAAATTCTATCTATACCGTTTGGGAGAATCAGGGCATTTGATATTTTGAGGCCATAGTATTCTTCTGCAATATCAAGCGCCCGGGCAGAAGGGAACACGATAATATCTGAATGTTTCAGAAACCGGTTTTCGCAAAACCTGTTTTTAAGTTTATAGAAGTACGGAAGAATTTTCAGTTCGCTATCTTCATATGCAATTACACTGTGACTGTTATATATTATCTTTACCTTATTAAAAAATCTAAAAAGAAAGATGAATACTGCAAATCTCTCAAAATTCAGAATATGAATAATATCAGGTTTCTGCTTTTTTAATATGCCGTAAATCCTGAATAATCCAGCTGTATAGATCACATTCCCGTTCAAAACCAGTTCTTCGATTCCGAACAGCTTCTTATATAAACCATAATTGCCTCCATCAAAAAAATACTGAATAAAAGAAGCGTTACTTTCCTTTGTATGTTCCGAAAAAATACGGCTTGCGGCCTTAACCGGCCCGCTTATGCTGTTGTTATCAAATCTGCCTGCGAAAGCTACTTTATGATTTTCTTTTTTTGTCTTCAAATTTCTCTATGACTTTCTTCAGCCCAAGCTTATGCTTCAGAATATTTTTCAGGTAAAAATACCTGCCATACTTTTTTGTGAACACTATCCTATTTGCAGAAAGCAATATAACACTATATTCTCTAAGAACATTGTCGTTAAAAGTCTTTATTATGTTATGCCGGTATTTAGTAAAATCGTTATTATACCAAATGCTTTTGTGGGCTTCATATGGATTAATTTCGCTCCCGGCCTGCTGCCAGTGTTTCCCGATAGGAATATTTATGAGAACATATTTTCCCTTAGTCATAGCGAACTTTATCAATTCTTCGCCATCGGTTTTGCTGAAATGTTCAACTACATCTCCTAAATTTATCAGGTCGTATTTATTAACTGTTGAGCCAAGAAAGCGCAATGCATCATCTGTGTAAATATTATTGTAAAAGTACCTGTGATAATCCTTAATATATCCGGGGTAGATCTCAACTCCATCGATAACTCTTTGCCATTTGCCGTCATATTTAGCTCCATCCCAAATTTCAAGGAATTCCCTGAAAAGGATTCCCCATCTGCCAAAACCTATACCAATATCAAGAATACTTTGAGGATCAAGTTTACGGACAAGATCTATATTATAGGAAATATTCTGCCAGTTTGATGTTCCCAATTCAGTTTTTCATGATCTTTCTGTAGTAATAGTATTCCATTATAAGAATAAAAAATTCGGTAAGCAGGGTAATATAACTTGCTGCTATTATTCCAAATCCAGGTATAAACAGTATGTTCAGTCCTGTATTCATTGCAAGTGCATAAAGAGTAATATACATCACGATCTTAAAATAACCCATTCCATTCAGGATTATTCCTGTAAGGTTGTTCATCCCAACAGCGATAATCCCAACCGATAGTATCCTCAGTACGGCAGCAGATTTGTAAAACCTGGATGTATAGAGTGTATCAATGATGAAGTCCGGAAATAGAAAGAGTATTGCAGATATCATTGCGCAAATCAGGCTTATTATTACTGCGTATTGCCTGAAGAATGAACTTATGCCATCCTTATTCCTGTTTAGAGACGCCACTTTTGTGAATCCCGGAACAAGAAGGAACGAAAAAGAAAGTGTGGCCGCTTTAAAAATACCGTAGCCAATATTATAATAAGCCACCTCAGAAAAATCCGTTAGCAAAGAGAGCAGAATTACATCTACCTTATCATATAATAGATTGAATACTACTGCCAAACCAAGAGGTATAGAAAGCGATAGCATCGCCTGCATATGCTTTAACGAATAACCGGAAAGAGTGAATTTTATCTTATGTTTGCTTAAGCTTAAATAAACAAGTAAAAGATTCAATGAGAAACCTGCCAGCATTATCACCATCAGGATCTTTACAGAGAACAGGTAGTAAAACAGTCCAATAACAAAAAGGGAAGTTATTAATATCCTGGGAATAAGAAAAGATAAGAACTGGCTCTTAAAATCATTTAATGCAGAAAGCGCCTTGTTGCAAATGTTCACCAGCGATGAACCATAGATCATCAGTGATATGATGACATAAAGAGAAAACGGTATATCAGGGTACAAAACAAACAAGACAAGACTCCCCAATGCAAAATAAAAGACAAATAATATGATTCCGGTCAGAAATGCTTTGCTGAACATATCAGGGGCTGTTGAAGGATTAAGGGAAATTTCACGCTGAAGAAAAAGCGGCAGCCCCAGATCGAATACTGCAGCAAGTATAATTGTAAGTGTAAACAGTGTAACAATAATTCCGTAATTATCTGCGGGCAGTTTCCTGGCAAGCATAAGCATTACTGCAAAGGAAAAAAGTTTATCTGTCACATTGATCAGCAATACATACTTACTTCCTGATACAATCTCCCAATATTTGCCGATTTCAGCTTTCAATTTGTAAAATTAGCGAAGTTTTAAGGATTAATAAAGAATAAAATACAGGGTTCTTTTTGAGTTTGAGATGTTCTTCTGTATTTCCAAAATGTTCCGAATGTTATCTGAATGAAGAGCATCCAGGAATGAATTTTCATTCAACTTTCCGGGCCTTGTGAGAGGCTTTAACAAAATGAAGAAAAAATCTTTGATAATTTGTTCACTATATGTTATATTACTTCACTTTTGAATATAATATGAATAAATTAAGAGTTCAAATTCTTTCATTATTAGTTCTTGCTTTTGTCACAGCGCATTCATTTTCATCGGGTACAGGCTGGATAGATGTAGGAGGCGGTACAAATTCTTCCGTTAAAGCTATTACTTCTTATCAGGGAGAACTAATCGCTGGCGGGACTTTCATAAGCGCAGGAAATAATCCTGCAAGCAGAATAGCAAAATGGAACGGAGCTGTTTGGAGCGCGATTGGCGGCGGATTAAATGGCGATGTAAACGCTCTTGTTGTTTTTAATAATGAGCTGATAGCCGCCGGGCAGTTTACAATAGCGGGGTCAGATTCAGCTAGAAATATTGCCAAATGGAATGGCTCAAGCTGGGCGCCGCTTGCTGGTGGACTTAACAACACTGTTTTCGGACTTACCGTTTATAATAATGAACTTATCGCGGCTGGTAATTTTACACAGTCGGGTGCTACAAATTTAAATTATATTGCTAAATGGAACGGTACCTCATGGCAGCAGGTGGGACTTGGATTCAACGCTTTCGCACGCGCATTGTGTATTCACAATAGTGAGCTTTATGCCGGTGGTTTTTTTGTATCATCAGGTGCTATAACACTTAATCGTATAGCAAAATGGAACGGAACCGCCTGGGTAGCTATGGGAACAGGAATGAATAACCAGGTATATTCTTTGACTTTTTATAATTCAGAGCTCTATGCAGGAGGTTCCTTCACTACTGCAGGGGATAACCCTGCCAACAGGATTGCCAAATGGAATGGCAGTATATGGTCATCAGCCGGAAGCGGGTTAAACGGGCAGGCGAATTCATTGCACGTTCATAATAGTAAACTTTATGCAGCCGGAAGTTTTACAACTGCTGGAGGTCTAAATGCTTTAAGGGCAGCTTATTGGGATGGCAGTAACTGGTCTGCTGCCGGACCGGGCTTTAACTCTCAGGCTCTTGCACTTTTTACCCATAATAATTTGCTGTATTGCGGAGGTGAGTTTAATCAAAGCGCAGGGGAAGTTATTCGTTTTATAGCACAGGCTGATACGAGTTCAAGAATTTGGAGCGGGCTCCAAAACGGAACAAATAATTCCGTGCTTGCTTTAACGAATTTTAACAGCTTATTAATTGCAGGCGGCAGTTTTACATTTGCGGGATCGGATAGCGCCAAACATATTGCATCATGGGACGGTAATAATTGGAATAGCCTGGGTCCTGGAACAAATGAAGATGTTTACTCACTGACTATGTTTAACGGCGAGTTAATAGCAGGGGGGAATTTCACCGAAGCCGGAGGAGTGAGCGCAAATTATGTTGCGAAATGGAATGGTACTTCCTGGCAGCCGCTCGGAAGCGGAATGAGCAATTTTGTTAATGCACTGGTTGTTTTTAATAATGAGCTTTATGCGGGCGGCGCGTTTACAACTGCAGGGGGAGTGCCTGCAAACAGGATCGCTAAATGGAACGGCACGAGCTGGTCACCTCTTGGAAGCGGAGTTAACAATGTTGTAACTTCTCTTACTGTTTTTAACAGTCAGTTAATTGCAGGCGGAACATTTTCTCTTGCAGGGGGAAATTCAGCTTCCAGAATTGCTAAATGGAACGGTACAACCTGGTCTCAATTAAGTACCGGAATGAACAGCTCAGTGTTTGCGCTTACTGTTTTTAACTCAGAGCTTGTTGCAGCAGGTGCATTCAGTACTGCCGGCGGCATAAATGCCAGCAAGATCGCAAAATGGAACGGGAGCACATGGTCAGTATTTAATAATAGTATAATTGAAGGCGGTTACGGTCCGACTGTAAATTCACTTTTTGTATTTGATAATGAACTGATCGTTGGGGGATTCTTTACAGAAATAAATAACCAGTCTATAAGGAACATTACTAAATGGAATGGATCTAACTGGATAGCGTTTGGACAAATGAACAGCGCTGTTTACAGTTTTGCTTCGTATAATTCTGAGCTTATTTCAGGCGGAAGCTTCACTAATGCCAGTAACCTGCCTGCTGCGTATATTGCAAAATATACTGTAAAGCCAATTGGCATCAGCCCGTTAACTAATACAATACCTGTAGATTTCAATCTATATCAGAATTATCCAAATCCGTTTAATCCAGTTACAAAGATCAGGTTTGATTTACCTGCCGGAGCAAATAGCCAATATGCAATCGCAAAGCTTACATTGTATGATATCAGGGGAAGAGAAGCGGCTTTGCTTTTAAATGAAGAATTGCATGCCGGTAAATATGAAGTAGCATGGAATGCGGCAAACTTCCCAAGCGGCGTTTATTTTTACGTCTTGCAGTACGCGGGTCAGATTCAATCAAGAAAAATGATATTAATAAAATAAACTCAATATGAAACAATTTCTGCTGATAATACTTGTATTAATTCCGGTGAATATTATTTCTCAAACTTGGCAAACACTGGCATCCCTGCCTGAGGCGATGGTAAGATATGAAGATGTATGGTTCATCAACGAAAATACAGGCTGGGTAGTAGAGGCCGGAGATGATAAGATCCATAAAACAACTGACGGCGGGCTGAGTTTCACTTTCCAGTTTCAGGATACAGGTGCGGGTTATATGAGGAGTGTTGCTTTCAATGATGCAAATCTTGGCTGGGTAGGCACACTTGGAGGCAGATTATACAGAACTGCAAATGGAGGTACAAACTGGGTAAGAGTTGATACGCAGGTAGTGCCTGCTCCATCGGGAGTTTGTGATATTTCTGTTGTTGGTTCACTGACTATGTATGGTTCCGGCAGATACATCGGGCCAACAAATATCATTAAAACCACAGACGGCGGCGTAAGTTACGAAAATATTGATATGGGAGCTTACAGCAGTTTCCAGGTTGGAATTTGGTTTTTGAATGCAAATACCGGTTTTGTTGGGGCAAGGAGCAATATAATTTCAGAAGGAAGTGTTGTACTTAGAACAACCGATGGCGGCAATTCATGGGCAAAAGTATATAAATCCAATATTCAGAATGAGCATGTGTGGAATTTATATTTTCTTAATTCGCTTACCGGCTTCGGAACTATCGAGAGGTTTGTTACAGGGAACGGAGCCATTGTTAAAACTACAAATGGAGGACTGAACTGGGTAAGAATAGAAATTCCAATTACAGGAACTGATCTTGATCCGGTTGGATTCATTAACGCAAACACCGGCTGGGTAGCCAATCACCAGCAATTTATTAACAGTCTGAAGCAGACAACGAACGGGGGATTAAACTGGACAAATCTGAATTTTGGCTCAAGCATACACGGAATTTTTGTTGTAAACGATAGCATCGCTTATGCTTCGGGCGGCAGAGTTTATAAATATACTTCGGCTATGGTAGGTATTGGGAACAGCAATCAGAATAATTTGGCTGTCAGGAATATTCTTAACCAGAATTACCCTAATCCCTTCAATCCTTCAACTTTGATCTCATACAGTTTAATTGCAAATACAAATGTACTTGTTGAGATATATAATGCAGCAGGAGAGTTTATTGAAGCAATTGTACCTTTGACCCGCCAGGGGCCCGGAGAATTTTCTGTAACATGGAATGCGGGGAGCTATCCAAGCGGCGTTTATTTTTATTCGCTGAGAACTGATTTAGGGAATTATTACGGTAAGGCAATACTCGTAAAATAAGTTAGTCTTTCTTTTCAAACGGAATACCATCTGCGGCAGGAGGATTTGCTTTACCAATGAATCCTGCAAGTACGATGATAGTTAATACATACGGCAGCATTTGTATGAATTGTGTCGGGATGCCAGAGTTCTGGAATTGAAGTGTAAAGCTCTCTGCAAAACCAAATAGCAGGCATGCTGCGGCAGCACCAAGGGGATTCCATTTTCCTATAATCATAGCCGCTAGAGCAATATAACCGCGGCCTGCTGACATTCCATCAGTAAAACTATGCTGTTCAAATGCCAGCCATGCGCCGCCAAGTCCCGCCAAAGCTCCGCTTATTAACACTCCTGCATATCGTATCCGGTTTACATTAATTCCTAATGAATCGGCAGCTTCAGGATTCTCTCCGGCAGCACGCAGCCTTAAGCCGAATTTTGTTCTGTAAATAGTGATGTAAGAAATTGCCAGAATTATTATGCACAACAAAAGAAAAGGATTAAATGGCAGGTTCAATGTTTCCAGGCCTTCTATCCTGGCCGAGTTGCTTGAGCTGTTAAAAAGAATTTTACAGAAGAACTTTGTAATACCAAGCGCAAAAATGTTCAGTGCAATCCCTGAAACTATCTGGTTAGCCTTAAAAGTTATTGTAATTATACTGTGAATGTATGCGATCAATACACCTGCAGATACTCCGCAAACTATCCCAAGCAGTACATTGCCTGTGTAGAAAGTGCCAACTGCAGTACAAAATGCCCCCGCCAGCAATATACCCTCAAGCGCTATATTTATTACGCCGCCTTTTTCGGAAAATACTGCTCCAACAGATGGCAGCAAATAAGGGATCGTTATCCTCAGAGTCTGAAGCAGGAATGCAATGTCTAAGATCTCATCCATTGGCAGTTCCTGCATTGAATTTTTTATACCTGCTTTGAGCAATAAAATGATTAATTGATATCATAATCAGTATTACAATTGCCTGCAGTATTGTTATGATCTCCTTTGGCACAAGGGTATTTATTGTTAATCCGCCGTATTCAAGTATTCCAAAAAAAATCGCGGCTATGATAATTCCCCAGGGATTATTTCTTGCTATCAGGGCTACTGCTATTCCAATGTAACCAGCATTTTCAGAAAAACCTAATTCTAAATAATGCTTGTAACCGTTGACGAAATTTAAACCGCCAAGACCGGCGAATCCTCCTGCAAGCGCCATTGAGAGCATGATAAGTTTTTTTACATTCATTTTGGAATACTCAGCAGCGCCTTTGTTTAAGCCAAGTGTATTGATCTGATAACCAAGCGGGGTTTTCCATAACAAATAGTACATTAATAAACATGCCGCAAGCGCAATTAAAAAACTTAAGTTAAACGGCGAGCCTTTGAAAATGCCTGTAAGCACATCAAACCTCTGAAGCCATGCATTAGGAGATATTTCAGGAGTATGAATTGTAGCAGGCACGGGATAAATATTATTTACTAGATAACTTACAAGTGCAAGCGCGATGAAGTTAAGCATTATGGTGTTTATAACTTCATGTGAACCAAACTTTGCCTTAAGTACACCTGCAATTGATGCCCACAAAGCACCGCCGATAAATCCAGCAAGAATGCTTAAGGGTATGAGAATATACCAGGGCATTGTAACGAAAGTAAATCCAACCCAAGCCGAAGCAAATGCCCCGATATTCAACTGTCCTTCAGCGCCGATATTGAACAGCCCGGCTTTGAATGCAATTGCTACCGATAGTCCTGTAAGTATCAGGGGAGTGGCTTTGAACAGTACCTGGCCTATTCCATATGTATTGCCCAGCGTTTGAGAAAAAAGCTGTAAATACACTTCAAGCGGATTCTGCCCGATAGCAGCAATAAAAATAGCTCCTATCAGCAATGATGTAATGACCGATATCACCGGCCCTGCAATTATTACTATACTTCGTTTGATCTTTTCCAGAATATCTGTTCCTTTTTGGGATTTGACCTTATTGTATTTTTGCTTTTTTATTTTTTACTTTTTACTGTCCTTTGCCATCATTCCCGTCATATACATCCCAATCTCATTCTCATCTGTTTGTACTGCCTTAAACATTCCCGTAATTGTCCCGTTATACATTACTGCAATTCGGTCTGAAAGCATTAACAATTCGCTCAGGTCTGTTGAAACTAAAACCACAGCTTTCCCTTTTCTTCGTTCCGAAAGTAATGCTTCATGCACAAATTTCGCAGCCTTAATATCAAGTCCACGGGTTGGGTGACTGGCTATAATCAGATCCGTATCTTTGGTCAGCTCTCTTGCTGCAACCGCTTTCTGCTGATTGCCGCCTGAGAGTCCGCCCATTAACTGCCCATGATCAGCCGGGCGAATATCAAATTCTTTTATCAGATTATCTGTGTAATTAATAAGTTCTTTTTGTTTTAAGTGGTAAGGAGTTGAAAATCCGGATTCACTTTCCCTTCCAAGCAGAATGTTCATATATAGCGGATATTCTTTTACGATGCCATGTTTATGCCTATCAGCAGGTATATGCGCAATTACATCATTTTGCTGTAATCTCTTGCCATTTAATAATACAGTGCCGGAATCAATTTCTCTTATTCCGCTCAGAGCTTCAATCAGTTCTGTCTGGCCATTGCCTTCAACTCCGGCAATGCCAAGTATCTCTCCGCTTTGGACCAGAAACGATATATCTTCTATCGCTAAGAACTTTCTATCATTTTTTATTGAAACATTCTTTACTTCCAGGATTGTATCTTCAAAAGGAGTTTTTACTTTTACTGATAGATCGGCAATTTCTTCTCCAACAATAAGCCTGCCAAGTTCACTTTTGCCGGTATCCGCAGTATGAAGGTCGCCTGTTACTTTACCGCGCCTGAGTACAGTTATCCTGTCACTTATAGAAAGTACTTCGCTCATTTTATGCGATATCAGTATTATTGTTTTGCCTTCAGATCTTAATTCTTTAAGCGTTTTGAATAGACCTTCGGTTTCCCGGGGAGTGAGTACTGCCGTGGGCTCATCAAGAATAAGTATTTCGGCATTGCGGTAAAGTATCTTCAGTATTTCAATTTTCTGCTGAATACCAACAGGAAGCGACCCGACCTTTGCATCAAGATCGATATCTATCCGGAAAACAAAAGCCAACTCTTTAATCCTTTTCCTGCAGGTATTGTAATCGATTATTCCGGCAAATCCTGCTGGTTCATCTCCGAGAATTATATTCTCCAGTACACTTAGTGTTTCTACAAGCATGAAATGTTGGTGAACCATACCGATACCGCCTGAAATTGCTTCGGAAGGGGAGTGAAATGTTTTTTCTGCTGAATTAATTTTTATGTAACCGCTATCCGGTCTGTACATTCCGTATAGAATATTCATTAAGGTCGATTTGCCAGCGCCGTTTTCACCTACCAGGGCATGGATATCACCGCGCTTAACTCTGAGGTTTACATTATCATTTGCCTTAAAGCCCTCACCAAATATTTTGGTGATACCAGTCATCTCTACGGCATAATTATCCAAGTAGTGTTTCCTTATTTCGCCTTTCCTCTATTCGTGCCACGAATACAATAGTCCTGTAATCATTTTTTGAAATCTAAAAACTTATTCAGTTAATGAAGTTTCGTAAAAAAAAGAATTAAGGGAAATCAGAAACTCTTATTGTTTTAACCTTACCCTCCGTCTCCCTCTCCTAAGAGGAGAGAGAGTGGATGCTATTTTGAAATTTACGTTCCCCTCTCCTTTTAGGAGAGGGGTTAGGGGTGAGGTTATCAGTAAAGCTCATTTCACAGGAATTGTAATCTTCCCTTCGATAATTTCTTTCCTGATCGCTTCTACTTTCGTTCTGACTTCATCCGGGATCATGTTTTTATTCTTATCTGAATAGACATAATCAACCCCTTTTGATTTCAAACCGAATGTCTCGACTCTTCCGCCCTTAAATGTCCCGTCCTTAACTTCCTTTATGATGTCATATACCGAAACGTCAACAACTTTTATCATGCTTGTTATGACTATTCCCGGTGCTTCGTCATTTTGATCGGAATCTACACCAATTGCAAACTTCTTCATCTCTCTTGCTGCTTCAAAAACCCCCAGCCCCGTTACGCCGGATGCATGGTAAATAATATCAACGCCGTCGGAATACTGTCCCATAGCAAGCTCTTTTCCTTTACCCGGATTTTTGAATGCATCACCCGTAACTCCCGCATATCCAATCAATATTTGGCAATTCGGATTGGCATGCTTAACCCCAGCTTCGTATGATACCTGGAATTTTTTGATCAGAGGTGATTCCATTCCTCCAACGAATCCTACCTTATTTGATTTCGTAAGATAACCTGCAATTGCTCCTACTAAAAAAGAGCCTTCTTCTTCCTTGAATTCTATTGCAACAAGATTTGGGGGTAATGTCTTAGACGTGTCAACAGTGTAATCAACGCATGCGAATTTTTTATCGGGGTATTCTACTGCCATCTTTGTTATCTCATCGGTGAATATGAATCCAATGCCAAAAATAACGCTGATATCAGATCTGTTAGCGAATTGCCTTAATGCCGCTTCACGGTCAGCCCCGGGGCCGGGTTCTATATATTCGAATTCAATGCCAAGCTCCTGTCTTGCCTTTTCAAGTCCGCGGTAAGCTGCATCATTAAAGGATTTATCACCCCTTCCGCCCACATCAAAAACCAGACCAACTTTAAGTTTTCCTGTAACAGTTGAACCTTCTTTTTTGCCGCAAGAGCTGACAAAAAAAACCAATAATATTAAAACGAAAATTATTATTTTATTCACAATAAACCCTTATTTTTCCTCAAAATTACCTGAATTTTATAACAGGTGCAATTACAATTGTTAACATAGTTTTAACCCTAAATCGCTATATTTGTACATTCCAAACAAAAAATTCATATGTATAGAATACAGATATTACTGGCAATATTGTTTTCATTTTCTGCCATGGCGCAGGAAAGCACCAAAGATGTGACCATTCTTCACTGGAATGATTTCCACGCGCGTAACCAGCCTTACAAAGTATCAAAAAAAGATACGGCCTCAGGAGAGCTGGTTTATTATTATGTAGGGGGAGTAGGGAGTATGAGCGGTTACCTGAAAAAATACCGCACGCCTAACTCGCTTGTGCTCAATGCCGGAGATGATTTCCAAGGGACGCCTATTTCAAACTTCACACGCGGTAAATCACAAATAGAATTGATGAACATGTATAATGTTGATGCATTTGTGCTTGGCAATCATGAATTTGACTATGGACAGTATGCGCTTGATTCTGCTCTTAAGCTTGCGAAATTTGATGTAATTTCCTCAAATGTCATGTGGAGAACAAATAACAAGCTGATGGAGAGTCCTTATACAATCAAAACCGTGAACGGAGTGAAATTCGGAATTATTGGTATTACTCTTCCTGAGCTGTTTGAAACTTCAATTCCCGTCAATGTTTCAGAGCTTGCTATGCTGAATCTTGATTCTATTATTACCGAAGGCATAAGCGAATTGAAAAAAGAGAACTGTGATGTTATTGTGATACTATCTCACTCGGGACTTGAAACCGATAAAGAACTTGCAGATAAATTCTATAAAGATGTAGATGTTATTGTTGGCGGACATTCGCATACAACTCTCTTCAAGCCTGTTAAAGTGAACGGCGTTGCAATAGTTCAGGCCGGCTCATACGGGAGGAATCTTGGTAAGCTTGATCTTAAAATTGATACAGAAAAAGATACTGTTGTAAGTTTTTACGGTACGTTAATTGAAACGGTTTTGGATTCTGCGGTTTTTGATAAGGAAGCGGCAAGTAAAGTTGAGAACATGATAGCGCAGTATCTGCCTGAACTGAACCAGGTTATCGGAAAGCTTGAATCTGACTGGAAAGCGGGATATGGCGATGAATCAAATCTCGGGCAGTTCGAAGCAGACGCATTCCGCCAGAAAACCGGCACAGATATTGGCTTTGTTAACGGAGGTGGACTACGAAAGAGCCTTTTGAAAGGTGATATTTTAGTCGGTGATATTTGGGAGATAAATCCATTTGGCAATGATGTGCAGATATTCACTGTATCAGGAAAAACCCTGAGGCAAATGATAAAGAATAATATAAAGATCAGGCGTGAAAAGCAGAAAGCCGGTGAAGGCGCGGAAATACTGCATACTTCAGGGTTAAATTACAGCTATGATTCACGGATAGTTGATGCAGGCAACGAAGATTTTCTTTTGAGCTTTAATCTCGGCAGGTCAGAGATCTCTGATGACGCTTCATACACAATTGCTACTAACAATTATGTTACGGGACAGTTCAAAAAGTTCTTTGGTGAAGTTGAAGGAACAATGGATTTCAAAAACACCGGTTGGATCGACAGGGATTTGATAATTGAAGTTATAAATGAAACAAAAAATATAAACTCAGTTCTTGAAAAAAGAATTGTAGACGTTGGAAAATAAACAAAAAGGCATCCCGCTAAGCAAAAACGCGGGACTACAAAAGGCACAGAAAGTAAAAAGGCAAAAAATGGTTTTGTCATGCTGAATGGAGTGAAGCATCCATAGATTGATATTTCCAATCCTTAAAATTAGCGGTGTCAGGTATATACCTGACACCAAAAAGGCGGAAAGCAATTTCCGCCTTTGCTATTTTACACGTAATCCACCCTCTATGAGACTTCGACTCGATGGAGTCGAAGACAGACAAGCGTCCGTTGGAGGGGAATATGATCCTCGATTAAGGAGAATCGAGCCTCAAATTCAAAACAAGGGGCAACAGCCCCTTGTTTTGTGAATTTTGATTCTGATTTTTTTGCCTTTTTACTATTGCCTTTTCACTTCACTAATACCATTTTTTTTGAATCTATCTTAGTCCCGCCGGAATACAGCGAATAGAAGTAAACGCCTGAGGTTAACTCAGTTCCTTCAAAAGTCACCGAGTAAGTCCCGGGGTTCTGATTCTCGTTTACCAACTCCATTACTTCCCGGCCAAGCATATCGTAAACCTTCACCAATACATTACCCGATTTTGCAACCTGGTATTTAATAGTTGAGCTTGGATTGAACGGATTAGGATAATTTTGATAGAGCTCGAACTTAGACGGTATTTCAGCCGAGATCTGTGTAATACCTATTGGATTCGTACCGCCGCCATCCTGGTAACGCTTGTAAAACTCCTGCAAATATAAATTCGTAACCCTTGCATCATGGACGATAAGATAATTTTCGTCATTATCAAATGTTGCATTGTTTGAGAAATTATACGAACCTGTTATTGTAACCGGACTGCTTGATGGAGTATATGCATCTATCAACATATACTTATGATGCAATTGTCCGGTTTGGTTATCCACCCATACGTCTGCCGGGGGACTCCACAACGGATTTGAACATCCTCCGCCACTTAGACCTTTCATTGTTCTGTAAACGCTTGATGAACTGTTTTCTTCGGCATCATCAAACACGCCTCTTACATTCTTACCTGCGTCATACTTAACTTTCATCCTGTTCATGATGTTGCATCTTGTGTAAGCCAGCACGCAAAATAAGATACTGTTATCTGTCTGCAGGTTTATTGTGTTTTCGATCTGTGAAGAGGGGTTATCACTTGGCGAAAAATACGCCTCTACTCTTTTTCCTGCAATATTAAGTATATGGGGTACATTATCTGATTTCTGCGCTCCAAATTTAGACCTTACGATATCTGGCAGGTCAGTTGCGCTGCCCCACATTTCTTCAAATTCGCGTGTGTAAACAGCAGCCAGTGTTTTATCCTGTATCTCAATAACATTATTTGCATCAGTATAGAATTGCTGGTTAGTTATATTGGTTGAGCCAGTCCATACCCAGTCATCGTTGCTAGAAGTTGTATTGCGGTAGTCGAATATAAAAATTTTATTATGCATTAGGTCTGAAGATGCCGGGCGTTTTATAATCGGAATTCCCGCTGCTATCAGATCATTCACCAATGTCTGGTTAGTCCTTGAGTCGTAAACAAATCTTATCTTAACGCCTCTTAACTTTGCGCTTATAAGCGCATCCCGGACCTGGGTCAAGTCATCAAAGCTATAGAGCGCCATATCAATTGAATACTGTGCGGCATCTATTCTATCAACAAGTTTAGGCCTGAAGTTCGTAAAACCATTTGCATTTTCACCCGTGCTTAAAGTAGTATCTACTGACTTATTGAAATACACATTGATCGTTCCGGCTGAGCTTGATTGCGTGCAGAAATACTGCATATTGCTTGTTGCAGTGCCGCTGTCATCGGTTGAGCTTACATTATAATAGTATATTCTGCCCTGCTGAAGACCGCTTAAAACCATGCTGTGATTTGTAGTCAGAGAACCATTGGAGATAGAATCAGTATAAGCAATTACCTGGTAGTTTGAATCAGCAAGCTGCCAGCGAACCTTTGAGTTTGACGGCGTTGAGGTCTGCCATGAGATAGTGACGCTGTTTTGCAGAATATTTGAGTATGATATTGAGCTTAACAGCGGTCCGGAACTGTAAGTAATGAAATCATTCAAAGATCTTGGTAAAATCTGGTATCCGGAAGAGTAAGGAGGAGATGAATCAAACTGGCTGACAAGTGCAATAACATCAAAAGGGAATGACGGAATAGGTGCATTTGAAATATTAGTAGATGAATATATTCTGATCTCCACAGAATCATTCCCCACAAGTATTCTGTAATTTGTGCCGCTTGAGCTTGTAGTCCATGTCGTTACATTTGCACCGGATGTATTATGTACCGCAGTCACGCCGTTGATCCTGATAAGCTGTGCTTCATAATTTTCACCGTTAACTCTTATGTCGCTGCAGGTAACTACTCTTGAAGAATACGGCCTGTTAGTTGCAAGAACTGTCGAACTGTTTACAGGAGTAAATTCTGTTAGCCCGTTATACTGAGTAACAACTCCGGTAACTTCAACACTATCACCGCCATTTGTATTAGTCCAGAAATTACCGTCATAACCGATCATCCCGCCGGTTGGGTCCTGGAAATAAACCAGCGGAGTGGCAAGCTCTAATGACATTGTTACAACACCGCGTACGGTGACCGTCTGACCAAGCAGCAGCGGAACCCCGTTAGCATCCTGTCTGCGAATAGAATCAATTGGTATTACCTGTGCATACACACTCATGCATGCCAGAAGCAGGAAAATTACTTTTTTCATAATGCTTATGTTTTATTATTAATTATTATCAGTAGAAAGTATGAATCTCAGCACACGGTTATTGCCCGTATCACAGATATAAAGGGTCTTGTTGAAGAATGCAACACCAAGCGGAGTTCTGAATTGTGTTGAGAACGAACCGTTGCCTCCAAATGATTCAGATTTAAGCTTGCCAAGAGAATTAAATTTGTACAATGAGTCCTTGTATGAATCAATTACATAAATATTACTGAACTGGTCAAGCGTAATATCTGCAGGCTCTATCATTAAGCCGTTTTTCAGCAGGTCAACATTGCTTGAAGGACTGAACTTTGGTGTATAAGTGCCTTCCACATCATCATACAAACACCATTGAACCTTAAATGCTGCATTGGATGACTTTTGAATATAAATGAAATCAGAATTATTGTACGTGAAAGTTGTCAGTCCCGAAACTTCCTGTATTGACATTAATCCCTGCCCGTCAACTTCAAAACCAGGTAATCTTTCGGGCACGGGACTTGTATTATCAAATCTGTCAATTCTGAAAATAGCGTTATCCGGATCAATAGGGCTTGAGTTATTTGGGCCTGAACGCGAAACCAAATAGTAGTTATCCTGGAATGTTGCTATACCGGAGAACCTGCCATGATCGCCGGGAATAGGCGTGGGCTGATTGGAACGGAATGCCACAGTTGGCGTAACATTACTCAAAATACCGCCGTTTGGCTGGAGCTTAAACCTGTAAACAACATCAACTGTATCAAGAATGTTAGGCGGTATAGTATCAATAACTGACCCAATGACAAGAAGATCAAAATTCCTGTCTTGTGTTATCTTCTTAGGCCTTAAAATAAAGTTGGAATAGCTGACAACTGCGCCTGCAAGATTAAGCTGAACTATCCTGTCATTATTTTTATCTGCAATATAGATCTGCTGGTCATATCCAAAGTGTATATCCACCGGCTCGTTGAATCCGGTTACTACCGGAGTTATCGGTATATAAACAGTATCGCCAATTGTCCCCGGGTCTTCGTTTATAGGGAATTGCGAAAGATCAATTTTGTCTTCCTCTGCACATCCGGGTACTAATAAGAAAGCAATCAGCAAAATAATGAAATTCATCCAGTACTTTGCTGATGACCGGATGCTACTTAATATTTGTGTACTTCTGATATTCAATATCTATTTTTTCTTATCAAGCAAAAGATTTATACTTAAACGATGAGTAAATCCAAGATCCTTAAAATTCGCTACAGAATAATCAAAAGATGTTTTGGTGATGGATATCGGTACTTTCAAACCGATTCCGGCTGAATAATTTTCGGCTTCAACATTGAATTTATATCCTGCCCTTAGGAATAGAAAATTCTTGTATGAATATTCCGCGCCGATATTAAGATTCTCTGCATTATCGTTGGGGTGATTCAACTGAATTGCAGTCGTTAGTTTGTTGGTTTTGTTATCAATCGGGTCATATGCAAAGCCAATCCTGAACATGGTAGGAGGGGGGAATTGCTGGAATTCCGATATAGTCTGCCCGGTAGAACTTATTATACTTCCGCTTGGCTTAACCTGAGGCCCGAAATTGGAAATAGTTACTGCAAAGCGTGTGTTGGAAAGCCCAGTCCAGTAATACGTACCAAGATCGAACATGAAGCCCCGCATCTTTAGTTCAGCAAGTGTTTCCTCAACATACTTGACCGTAACTCCAAATGAAAATTGTTCTGTCAGCTTTCTGGCAAAAGTGAGCCCTATACCCAGATCTCCGTATTTAAAATATTCACCGGTACCGCCCGGCTGGAATTCTGTTGTCTTCCGCATTGCGGGAGTGTTAAGTGAGGTAACACTCAAGCCAACAGCATTATTGCCGCCAAACCTGTAAACACCTCCAAAGAATTCATGGTTAAGATCAACTAACCACTCTGCATGAGAGAAATGAACGCCGTTTTCTTCAAACTGCATAAGCCCGGCGGGATTCCAGTACAAGGCTGTCATATCATTTGCAACTGCAACAAATGTTTCGCCCATTCCCGTAGCTCTTCCGCCAACTCCTATTTTCAGAAATTGGAATGAAGAAGTTCCCGCACGCTGGTTACCAAGCTGTGGAATTAGCTGAGCGTTTGCAACGGATGCGATCAGGATTAAGATTAATATGTGTAAATATTTTTTCAAACTCTATTTAAATTGTATATTCAATTTGTATCTTCTTAGTTGCCGCGACCTTTTAGTCTTAGTTGTTTATTCAAATGATCTACACACCCCGTCTTCACCTTCTCCGAAGGAGCTCCTTCGGAGCGGTGAATCCACCCCTGCCTGCGCCGAGACTTCGGCTGGCAGGCCTCTCGAGAGGGGAATTTTAACTTCTGCCTTTGAGGATAAATATCTTTTTATAACTCTACACCCTCAGCTCACTCAATTCACTCTACTCACTCAATGCACTCAACACACTCTATTTAGTACTGGAATGAAACACCAAATCTCAGCTGCCTTGGCGATAAGAATCTAGCAGGATTATACGGATATGGCGAGAGCGGCGCCTGAAGATCAGGATATGACGGGTCATTCCACCCGTTTGGTGTCGGGTCGCCGTACTCATAAGCTCGGCCCGTTACCGGATTTATTATAGCAGCATTCTTAATGTTCAGAATATTTGTAACTTCAAATGTTAACGTTAGCTTCATATTCTTAAACCTGAAATACTTATCAATACTCATATCAAGCCAGAACCAATCAGCGGCAAGTTTACTTAACGGATTGTTTATGTCAGATTCATATTCGGGCCTTCCATCAGAAAGCGTTCCGACAAGAATTTGCGGAGTATATCTCTTTCCGGATTGGAAGAAACCCCTGAACTTAACAGAAATGTCATCCACAATGTTCTTTCCGAATCCGAATATTCCGTTACCCTTGGCAAAGAAGAAACTAGTATTTGCTGATATCTGAAGCGGCCTATCCCAGCTTAAATAATTCTCGCCAATTGTTTCAAATGCGCCGCCGGTTGCAACAAGATATCCCTGGTCAGGAGAAGAGCTTTTGCCTGTAGCTATCGAATAGGTAACATTCAGATTACCGTTGAACCATTTACCAATTCGTTTTTTATAATCAAGCTCTATACCGCGTGATTTGGTGTAATCCTGGTTAACATATGTAATAAAACTCTGTCCGGCAAAACGCGGGTCATCTATTTTGGCGGAGACAGTTGCAACATAATCATATATATCTTTGTAGTAAGCCGTTACTGTAAATACATCGTCATTGGTAAACTGATTTCTTAAACCTAATTCATATGAAACTGTCGTTTCCGGATTCAGGTTCGGATTGCCGAACTTCTGGAATGAAGACTTAGAGCTTACATTACCAATTTTAGCATATACAAATTGCGGTTTCGGCCTTTTCGAAAAATGCCCGTAACTGAAAAACAGTGTCTGGTTATCAGTGATCGGATGCGATATACCAATCCTTGGGGAAAGCCTTCCTTTCCACCTTCTGCCAAACAAGCCATATGTATCCTCCATATAAGCTTTTTTCACTGCTTCAGGAATAGTTACAGCATTTGGATTATTTATAGCATCATCAACAAGCTTACCCGGGAACCAGTAATCAAACCTTAACCCGAAGTTCAGGATCATTCCTTTAAATGTAAGCTTATCCTGCGCGTAAAACGCGCCAAACATCGGGTAAACTTTGTAGGCATCATTGTTAAGTCCAAAAGTCCCGATCCACGGCTTGTAAATATCAATAAGCTGCATTTCCTGGTATCCGGCCTCAAAGCCTGCTTTAAAGCGGTTCTTGGGATTAAAAGTATGGCTAAGGTCACCTTTTAATCTGTATTCATTTACATAATGGTCATGCCATGTATAACCATTACCAACATCAAAAAATCCGTCTCCAGGAATTATACCGTAAGGATTATTTGTATCACCGGTATTGTAATACACAAAAGGAGGTTTTATGATATCCTGCGGCTCTGTGTACTCGTCCCAATTAAGGCCGTTTGCATCAACTCTAAGCTGAGTGAAAAACTTGGTAAGCTTTATCTCGTATAATGTCTTTGTTCCTACAGCATGCTCCCAGCCTAAGTTGTGGAAGATGTTAAGGTGAGTATATGTATTGGCATTATCAAGTATCTCCTGGAAATTATACTGGTAACCCGGATCAGGCTCAACATACTCAAGGTTTGTCTGCAGGCTCTGCGAATTCTGATTTATGGCTACTGACTGGTTGAACGAATACGAGAGTTTCATATTGTCTCTAATTTTCCATGTAGCTTTTGCGAGCCAGTACCAGTTATTATTCTGCCTTGGAGCGAATTTTGTACCTTTATATATAGAGGAATAAAGCTGCTTTGATTTATACCCCGGGAAATTGTCATCAGTCAATCCCGCAACAGACGTAAACCCGTCCGAAATATTCATTAAGAAATTTCCGAAGAAAGTGATCTCTCCCGGAATTTTTATTCCCAGTAAACGTTTGAACAGGAATTTCGTGATCGGCTCAGGGCCACTTACGTTGGCTTCAAATACATCTGTATTGAATGATGACTTTGAATCCTTGTTGAAACCCAGATTATCTCTTTTGTAAGAAAGATTCAGTGAATATTTCTCATATGCCCCGTCTTTTGTCTTAACGTTTACAACCCCTGAAGTTGCCTGTCCGTACTCAGCATTGTACCCGCCGGTTATGACCTCAACTTCTTCGAGCGCCTGAGCCGATAGCTGCAGCCCGAATCCTGTGCCTGCAAGCGGATCCTGAACGGAAACTCCATCCAGTAAAAATGAATTATCATCACTTCTTCCGCCGCGTATAAACAAAGCATCATCCTGCTTAATAACGCCCGGCTGAAGTGTTACAACATCAATAACATTTTCAACTATCTTTCCCTCAATATCTTTGCTTGTCATAACATGCTTGCTTTCGGTCTGCTCAATATCCAGAAGCGGCCGCTCGCCAACAACAAGTATTTCTTCGCCGACTGTAAATGATGAGGTGCTGAGTACAATATCCAAAATTGTGCTTTGACCGTTTTTGACCTTGATATCAGTGTACTCTACGGTTTTGTAGCCAATAGAGGAAACTTCGATCGTGTATTCGCCTTCAGGCACGCTTGGCAGGAAGTATTTGCCGTCAATATCGGTAGCAGTGCCTATATAGCTTCCTTTTATCTTCACATTTACATCCGGCAGGGGATTCTTTGAAGAATCCAGTACGCTTCCGCTTATATCACCATTTTGACTGTATATAGCGGCAGTCATAATGAAAAATAAAACCAATATTTTAGAAATATGTTTTATCATATTAATTATATATCCCGAAATCGGAGCCTAAAACTTTCCTGATAAAAAATACTGCATTGCCGTTGCCGTTCATCCTGTTTAACGGAACAGACAGAAAGAATACTTTCGGATTTACTACTGCATCCTTAATGCATACTGTCAATTTAGTTGTATCATAAGGCGGATTGAAAGGAACATTATAAATTACCGGTGTTCCGTTCCTGTATTTGATCCCTCTTACGTTATCCGGAGAAGGAGATGCCGCTTCCAGTACAGGATAATTATTATCCACTACTATTACCTGCGTTTGAAATGTAACATTTGCGAAGAAATTTGTAACGCTATCAACAGGAGCAAAATTTACTATGCTGCCCTGCTGGTCAATATTATTCGGAAATCCCGTTGAGAAGAATATCTTTCCGCCTGCCACTAAATAAAACGGCAGCGTTTGCTGGGCTAAATCGAAATTCGCATTATCTGTTGTGCTGTTACCTCTATAAGCATACCAAACTATACAGGGAAAAAGTTTCAGAGTTTCTGTGAACATCGATACGATCTTAGGCAGATTTGCACCGGCAGATGTTTTAATATCTAGCTTGCTGTAATTCCCAACGGCAGGTGAATCCAAAGCGCCCTGGTAAAACTCAGCTGCCTGCTGATTATCAAGTATAGATGAAGGATAATCGTCGATCAACAGAACTCTTCCGCGTGGTTCGCGAACGTACCATGTTTTGCCGGTATCTGGCATTGTAACAACCGGACTGTATATCCCTGCTATATCTCTGACTTTAAGATAAAGCTTATTGTTTGAATTCGGCACAATACCATTTGATTGCCTTAGGGTCAGCGATGAAGTTGTTGCAGAAACTTCATTCCATGAACTTGTATCATTCAAAGCCCAAAAGTATTTACTTATAGTGTTATCTCCATCCGGATCAGTTCCTGTCCATGCAAATACAGCTACGGTAAAAGATGTATCAGGGATAGATGTTCCTGAATTAAAACTAACACTTGGCGCAGAATTAAAAACAGGGTACAAATTTGTTGCAGGTGTTGGATCGATATTTCCCTTATCGTCAATTGCCGCAACCCAGAATCTGAAAGTGCTATCGTTACCCACAATAACAAGCTGGAAAGTGCTGTCATTTAATGTGGTTGTTGTCCAGTTTGTGCTATCGAAGCTGAACCGGAATCCGCTCAACAGCCCGTCAGGGTCGTCTCCCCACCATGCTATCTTTATGCGTGTTACATGGGGACTGATAATGCTATCCGGAAATAAAGATAAATACGTTTGTGGCGGGGAATTGGTTACAGTTCCCTGCGGCAATTCTGTGCAGCTTTGCAGGAATACCATTCCCGAAAGCACTATCATCAAAACCGCTAAATTGTATTTATACTTTTTCAACAACACGTTTAATTGTTTTGCAGGTCAATGGCATGCCTTTGACTTTTATCATAATTCTAACACACCCCTTCGACTGCTGTCTTACCAGCCAGCAGTCTCTTCCCCTCTCCAGAGGGGAATTATACAGCACAAAAATGTCTTTCCAATACCCTCCCCTTTAGAGTCTGTCTCAAAAGTTCTATTTTTCAGTGGCACAGACATTCTTGTCTGTGATTATTAATCATAAATGTTGTTTTCGACAGACAGGAATGTCTGCCCCACTGGTTTTGAGACGGCCTCCTTTAGGGAGTGGTCAACGACTCCACGAGTCTGTTGACTCGTGGAGGTGGGGCACTTTACTTTACCAATACCATTTTCTTAACTTCACGGAATTTATCACCTTCGAATGTTTTTGCATCCATTACATAAATGTACATTCCCGAAGCGAGATTTGACCCATTTATCTTCACTTCATAGCGTCCTTTGTTTTGAATTCCGTCAACAAGTCTTAATACTTCCTGCCCAAGCAGGTTATATACCTTCAAAGACACTTCTGCATTTACAGGCAGATTGTAAACAATGTTTGTAGTCGGATTGAACGGATTCGGATAATTCTGCTTAAGCCAGAATGCAGTTGCGATCTCGGTAATAGGCGCTATACCAATTACTGTTCCAAAATCTGCATTGGTTCTTGGTACCAATTTATATCTTCCGAAAGCATAATACAACACGCCTTGAAGTGAATTTATTCCATCCCATTTCCACAGTAAATCGCCAGCCAAAGTAGTATCATAATAATTTGCTTTTGCGGGATCCCATCCATTAACATAACTATGATTTCCGTCCTGTAACTCAATTCTTGCTTCAACATTCTCACCGGGATACACTACAAAAATTTCTCCGTAATTTCTTCTGAATGAAGTATCCGGAATCGGGAATTCGCTTGTGCAGCCGGAAAGAGAAGGTGAATTTACACAGCTAATAACACATTGATTATTGAATCTTATAAGAACGCTTTCCCATTTTTCAACGGTAGTATCACCATCAACTTTGTTATCGGCTACTACTGCCGGAGTTAGTACTTCAAATGCAGGAACAGTACCAGTGCCCAGATTCTGAATATCACCCGGTGTTGCAATGTTAATTCTTGTCATTCCGTTTGATTCTTCAACTGTTCCTCTTATTCTGACTCTCTGGCCTTTGACAAGCGGGTCAGTTGCATTACCGTTTATCCACAGGCCGCTCCATCCGCCTGCTATTGAGCCGTCCTGAATTATTACTCTTCTTGGAGAAGTCTGTGTCCCTCCAACACTGGTAAACGAAAACGCCGGGATATCAGAAGTATCACAAGTTACTATACCTTCAGTTGTTACGTCATAGCCATTGTAGCCTGAAAAGCCGCCGTTATTTGGAGTGTACTGTATATCTTTGATAGTCATCGTATCATTTGTTCTTACATAATAGAAGTAAGTCGATTTCCCTGTATCTGAAGGACTTAATCTAAACGCCCCTTGATTATCTTTTGCTTTGATAAAGTACTCAACAAGTGTGCCAAGCGTCTGCGCAGGCATTGTACCGGAATATATATTGCCGGAAGGAGTCATTGCTATTCTGTTATAAGCCCCTTTGTTTACCCTGTAAAAAAGCTGACAGCTATCTACAGAAAGCGGATGATCAAGAGTATCTGCAACTACTGCATTTACCTGAACTGTGTTTACAGGTTTCGGAACTCCCGGAATCCTGTTCACACTGCTTATAAAAGGTGGGGTATTGCCAAGCACCAGATCATTTGGATAAATAGGCACAATAACAAACGGATATAATCCGCCGCCGCCATCAGCGTAAGCGCTGTTTATAATTACTCCCCTGATAGAAGTAACTATTGCACCGATCGAAGGAGGCGTCCAGTTCACAAAGCCTGTATCATTGGGAGCAATGGAAAAGAAATTAGAAAAATCCCTGAGATAAATAAAATTTCCGTTTGCATCCAGTAGCCTTCTTATATTTCTTGCACCGTTTGGACTTTGGGGACCGATAGTTAAATTTGTCATCTGAACGTACATGCCTTCGTATTTTTCACCAGTTACAAAACGCACTGTTCCAAGTGAATCGAAGTCTGTTATATTTACATTAATTGGTGTTGGACGCTTTTTAATAGTCGGTAATTCAGTCACAATTACAGTTGTATCAAGAGTTAACTGAGTTGAGCCCGATGAAATTATATCAGGAAACTCAGCAACAAACCCTCTCAAAGTTACTTTCGAACCTGTATCAAGTGATGTGAACTGTGTATTTGCAGTTATGCTTGGCTGTCTTACTATAATACCGCCAAAAACAGCACCGGTTGTATCCTGTATATATGCCGTTCTGCTTGTTGTACCTCTAAGCAAAACCCTGTTATCTATGCCTGCTTTTACAAGCGGTGGAGCGACCACTCTACCGGTAACTGTAACGGTATCGCCTACTTTAAGTGACCTGTCGTGACCGATCAAAAGTGAATCATTCGGCACGGTTTGAACTTCCATTATTGTTGCATTATATAAAAAGTAAAAGCCAACAGCCATAATTGCTGCAAGCCCTAAAAGATATGGTATTATCCGTTTCATAACTGTTATTATTTAATTGTTTGATTTTATTTTGCTTTGTTCTAGTTTCAAGCAATTTACTTGTCATTCCTGCGAAAGCAGGAATCTTAGTTTTTATTTTTAATAGATTCCGCATCAAGTGCGGAATGACAATGCATAGTGAATAAAGCTCAAGATCTACTTTATCACCAAAAACTTTCCCTTTTTGATAAATCCGGTTTTCTGGTTCTTCACTGTAAACAGGTATAATCCTGTCGCAATTGCCTGATCATCCTTTGAAATCAAGTCCCACGCATGCTCGCCGCCCGATAGGATCTGAGTTCCATCAGCAAAAGTCTTAAACCACTGAATATCACTTCCGTTGTATGACTTTGAATCATGACTGAACTTCTCAACAACATCACCGGCTACTGTATAAATAGTAACCTCGGCAAGTTCAGGCAAATTATAGAAATAAATTTTTCTTTCGCGCTCCTGCTGTCCATCCCATGCTGCTTTAACGTAATATGGATTCGGATATACTCCAATTGGAGTAGCTTCATCTTCAGTATTGGGTGAGCCGGGTATAATTCTAAATGAATTGCCTAGCAAGCTGCTTTCAAGCGATTCTAGTCCGTTTGCAGAGTCACCTCTATCATATGCAGTTAAAGCATACACATACTGCCATCCGTTTAGCTGGCTGTTATATTCAAACCTGTACCAGTACCTGTTTGTATCACCTGGGAAAGTTTGCGGCTGGTTAAGCTTAATATAATTGAACCCGGTATTATTGCCAATATCATTGATGCTGTCAAAATCTCCGTTGAGCACAAATGATGATAACAAAGAAGTAGTCAGTGATACATCGGCTCCTGCATTTGTTCTGTAAATTCTGTAACCTTCAAAATCCGCGCCTAGTGATATAGGATCAATGCTTTTTTCCGCGTTGTCAGACCAGTAAACAGTGACCTTACGGTCTTCATTTAATACTTTGGCTTTTGGAGAATTTGGCGGCGCAGGAAGCAAATACCTGTCTAAAAAGTTATTACCATTAATATCTTCACCCGGGTCAAGCCTGCCGTTTCCGTTTTTGTCTTCGCCGTTATAAGCTTTCTGGCACCAGTCAGCGTGGCTTCTAAGCTCTGCGCGCTGGTAAGTAGAATCCCATTGCTGAGGATCGTTCCCGGATTTCTTTGAGCAGATTATGCCGAATACAACTTCAAGAGTATCCATATAATTGAGCGATGTATAAGGACCGCCTGCAACAAGTATCGATCTGTTTGACGGCTGCCTGATCTGAGATACAATTGTCGGATTTATTTTTGTTGTTCCGGTAAAATATCCCTTCATTTTGCCGTATCTTCCGGTCTGAGTAACAGAACCTTCATCACTCTGCGGAGCAAAATATACCGGGTCAACTGTGTTTCGGAACTGCCACGTAACAAAATTTCTGCCTGTTGGAATTGTATCTGCCATTGTTGGGCCATAAGGGGTTGAACCAAGAAACTTTACCCCAATGTAGCTGTTGGTAAACCCGATATCTCCGGCAGCGTCAAACTCATACCCCATATTATAGAGGCTATCCCATCCGTTGCCGCCTTTTGTGTAGAAGGAAGAGCCGCCCGGTCTTGTTACCTGTGTATTCCTCACAACTAAATCAGTCCACATTCCTGTAAAGAGACTGTCTATCCTTGTGTTATCACCCCTGTATCCAATGTTTATAATACGATAACGAAGGATAACGAAAAAATCAGCGTAAGGATAGTTCCAGCAATATGACTGCTGAATAATTTTCAACCCCATAGGTGTGTGGTTTACAATAACCTGTCCCCCAATGGTTGTAGAAGTATCGGTATATTCGCAGATAAAATCCTGGTGTGAAATTGCACTTGGTGAATAGAATGGGGAAGTGAGAAGTGATGATTTTTGAGTGATTGTCTGTCCGGCAGCATTTGTGTATTCAAATCCTTCGCCGCGGTTGGATGAAGATGCGTCTAGTGCCCCGGTTGTGACTCTGATTACGCCGCTTTTATATCCGCCAATCCACAGACCTCCATCAAATAAATGCTCTATTTGTGAACCTTTAGGGTATTCGCAAGAAGGCTGACCCGGCCATAATGTAAATCCGTGCCCTATCGTGCCAAAGTTGGTTATAGTTAAACCAATATTACCAACATTCGTGAATTTATTCACATCGTCGTCAGCTTCCGCAAACCCGCCATACATCATAATATAGAACAGGAGGGCAGAAATGGAATATTTAACAATACGGTTAAACAAAGAACCGGTATAAATTCTCATTCAGTGATTTTAGACTCTTATTTTTTTGATAATTCGATGTGTAATCTGCCGGAATACGCCCGGCGAGATCTTAGCAATTAACCCAAATTTGCTAATATAAAATAGGCAAAGTCCGTTATAAAATCAATTCTTATTTTATTAGTTTGATTTTGAGGTAGTGGGGTATTTTCATACCGTTTAGTTTGTCGTTTCCGCCTGTACGGGCTGGCCTGCGAAAGCAGGAATCTTGCATGATTTTAGTAAGATTCCGCATCAAGTGCGGAATGACAAGGGTGCACAATTTGAGAACACCACTACCGATTTAAATCTCCTGCAAATATCCGTTAAAAAAACAAGCTGTAATTTAGTTTCCGGTTAAGGTTTCATTAGCTTCTTAATCCTTGGATTTGCAGCCAGAAGATTGAGCACATACTTGCCCAGAAAATCAAATTCCAGATTAACCCTATCACCCTTTTTTAGCTTGCCAAATAATGTATAATTATAAGTATATGGTATTATCGCTACTTTGATCTCAAAGAAATTGCCTTTTGGCTTTGTTACTTCGGCAACCGTTAGACTTACACCATCAACGGCAATTGAACCCACATAAATTACAAATTGCGCATGTTTTTTATGTATTTTGATCCAATATTCCCAGTTATCCGAATCCTTTTTCCCTTTTGCTTTGATCTGCTTAACAGAGGTTACAACTCCGGTATCATCAATATGCCCGAAGACAAAATGGCCGCCGATTTTCTTGTTAAGCGTTAGTGAGCCTTCAAGATTTACTTCGTCACCTGTTTTTAGTTCGCCAATGTTTGTCTTTTTGAGTGTTTCATGCATGGAAGTGAATTCAAATTCTCTTTTGCCTTTTGAAGTAACCGTGTGGCAAACACCGTTTATGCATACGCTATCACTTTTTGCAAGAGTTTTTGCGATTGATTTAGACCTGACAGTAAATTTAAATCCTTCTCCTGTTGCGGCCTTCTTTGTTACGATCCCTTTTTCTTCTACAATTCCTGTAAACATTTTTTTATTTTTTGATATTTACCAGTACATCTGTACCGGAGGTGTAATAGTTAAACTGCTTAAAATTTTTAAACTGATTTGGGATGCTAAATGCTTCGATTCCGCTGCCCATTATTTTTGGAGCTATGAATATCATAAACTCATCAACCAGGTTTTTCTTAATAAATTCACTGTATGTAAAACTTCCGCCTTCAACCATTATGCTTGAAACTCCGATTGAAGCAAGTTTCTTCAATGCATCATTAATATCAATTATTCCATTTGTTGATTTGCAGTAAATTATTTTGACCCCAAGTTTCTCAAGTCCCTTGATCCTGCTTATGTTCGCAAGATGCGATGTTATCATGATCGTGTTAGCTGAGAATCTGCCGGCGAATACTTTATTCTTTAAACTCAATTCTGCTTTTTTATCTATTACAACTCTGATTGGATCTCTGCCTTTTATCATCCTCACCGTCAGTTCAGGGTTATCATGTTTTACGGTATTTTTGCCCACAAGCACTGCATCATAATTTGCTCTTAATGCATGTACAAGTCTTCTGGACTTGGGTGAACTTATCCATTTTGAACGGTTTTTAATATCAGCGATCTTACCGTCAAGCGTCTGCGCAGTTTTTATCATTACATATGGCAATCCTGTAGTGACAAGCTTAAAGAAGAACCTGTTTATTTCGCGGCACTCTTCTTCCAGTACTCCAACTTTAACTTCTATGCCGCTATTCTTCAGCAGTCGAATGCCCTTACCTGCAACTAAATGGTAAGGATCTTTAATCCCGATCACTACCCTTGAGAATTTATGCTCAACAATAAGGTTTGAGCAGGGTGGAGTCTTGCCAAAGTGAGCGCATGGTTCAAGATTCACAAAAAGCTCGGCTCCTTTAAGGCTGATCCCTTTTTTCAATGCGCTGTTTATCGCAGCACGCTCTGCATGAAACGCTCCGTATTTTTTATGGAATCCTTCTGCAACTATCTTGCCGTTTTTTACAATTACACATCCAACAAGCGGATTTGGTGAAACATACCCGGCACCCTTACCTGCAAGCTCAATACAGCGTTCCATGAATATTTCATCGCGAGTGGGCATTATTATTCTCTAGGAAAAAAATTCATCATTATTCCATCTTATTGGATTATATATAATATATTCTCTCTCATTATCAAGTTCTTTTTCATCTCTTATTACGCGATCATAGAAGCTATCTTGCCATTTGAAATCCTTATTAATTTCTTTTCTAATTCTTTTTGTGCAGATTGATTTAAATTGCCCGACGATTGATCCTAATGAATCCGGTTTTAGAGTTCCATTTGTAGAGACGACCCGGTGGGTCGTCTCACTTGAAGTGTTGTTTCGATTATTTCCAGGATTATCCATCAAAGCTATAATTGCATGAAAATGATTCGGCATAACTACAAATTGATCTAAAATTACATAATTTCTGACTTCGGGAGTTTTAAGCCATTCTTCAGTTACAATCCTTCCTTCAGGTGATACAATCATTTCCTGGTTGTATATCCTGCCAAAATAATGTTTCATACCATTCGTGCAAATCGTAATAAAATATGATGATGGTATCGAATAATCCCAACCTTTTAACCGGGCCGATTCAATTCTATATTTATTCCTGAATAATGTCACTTTTGCTTTACTTTAGACGACCCACCGGGTCGTCTCTACAAAAAATATTAAAAAAGCGAATTCAGTCAAATATCAATCTCCACTAATTTCGAAAACATATCTTCGTCATCCAGATATTTCTTTATCACTTCAAGGCTTTTAATCTGGTTTGGCCAGTGTATCAATTTCGATGCTTCCTCAAATGTTGCCCACTTATACTCGGTGTGTTCATCTGATATCGTGCATTTATCACTCTTAACAATTGTCAAAAATACCGGTGACATGCAGATCTTATCTGATATAGCCAGATAAAATGTGTTTATCCTTGGGATACTGTATATTTTCTGAGGTGTTAAGCCTGTTTCTTCCTGAAGTTCCCTTGTAAGAGTATCTTTTGTATGTTCATGTGATTCTATTGTTCCGGTTATCATCTGCCATATTCCGGGGTATATTTTAGCTTTATCGGACCTTTTAAGTAAAAGGAATTTATACTTCTGGGGATCACTTGTCTTAAGGCAGATATGAAGCTCAATATAATTGGTTACAATTTGAGGCATTACACAAAAATAGCTAAAAATGAATTCATCAAAAAGGAAGAATTACGGCAGTTTTCAGTTCAAACTGTAACATTTTTTTACAGTAAGATTACATTAAAATGACAATATTTGTGGTGTTTAAAGCTAGTTTTGTATTGTAAACAAATAACATTAAATGCCGCTCTAACCAAAATGCGGTTAAACAAGGAGTAATTAAAATGTCTGATATGAATGATTTCAATAATCCGCCTGAATTAGAGGCTGATACAAAAAAACCGGTCAAGAGAAACAAAGGAAAAATAGTTATTATAACTATGATTGTTGTGTTTGTTGTAACCGGTATTGCAGCGCTTGGATTTGCAAAAGGATTTTATGATAAACACAAAGGCGGCGGTCCGTGGGGATTCATGATAGGACGCATCGCAGATGACCTTGATCTGAACACTGAGCAAAAAGCCGCAGTTGATAAGATCAAAGAAGAAATAAAGGCGAAGATGGATGCAAATAAGGAAAGCAGAAAAAAAGATATGACTGAAATGGAACAGATGTTCCGCAGTGATAATTTTGATAAGCAAAAGGCACTCGATTTTGCTAAACTGCATGATGCAAAAAGAGAAGAAATGAGAAGCTTTATGATTGATGAAGTTGCAAAATTCCACAGCATATTAACACCTGATCAAAGGAACAAGGCTGTTGATAAGATGAAAGAATTCCGTGAAAAGGATAAAGGATTCAAAGACGGTTGGAAAGATAAGAAACAGGATAGATAGAAATATCTGCAAGTGATTATTATGTTTCATCAAGGATTGTTATTTTTGTAATTAATATATTATATGGCAAGGGGCTTAAAACCCCTTGTCTTTTATAAACCGAAGAGGAATGTCTAAATCAATACTTATAATAGATGACGATAGCAAGCTGAACGATTTGCTGCAGGAGTATCTTGGAAAAAATAACTTCAAGACTACTGCTGTGGAGAATCCAAATGACGGCTTAGTGAAGCTTAAGAATCAGCATTATGACCTTATCATACTTGATGTCATGCTGCCCGATATGGATGGCTTTGAAACAGTTAAGCAGATCAGGAAAGATTATGAAACTCCCGTTGTGATGCTTACCGCCAGGGGAGAGGTTACCGATAAGGTTGTGGGGCTTGAGCTTGGCGCCGATGACTACCTGCCAAAACCGTTTGAGCCACGGGAATTACTTGCAAGGATACAATCAGTTCTAAGAAGAAGCGAGCTTAAGCTTAAAAAGAATGAACTCATAAAGCTAAAAGGTTTAGTTGTTGACCCAAATAAGCGAACTGCACACTTCAACAATAAAGATATGGAGCTTACCTCAACAGAATATGAGCTGCTGCTTCTGTTTGTAATGCATAACGGCAAAGTGCTCTCACGTGATGAGATAATGCAGAACACCCGCGGCATTTCATGGATGAGTTTTGACCGCTCGGTTGATGTAATGGTTTCAAGGCTAAGGAATAAATTTAAGTCTCTTGGAAGCAAGAAGGAGCAGGTGATAAAAACCATACACAGCATAGGCTACATGTTCTTCCTCGAAGAGGCAACTGTGAAAAATTGAAGCAGAATTCTAAATTGAAAATTAAATTCCCGAAACTCACTATTTTCCTTAAGCTTGTTCTCACAGTGCTTCTCTTTGGTATTATGCTGAATGTCTGCGTAATAATTGTATTCCGCCTAAGCACTGATAATAAGCCGCGAAAGTATTTGCGTGATTTTGCCCGCAAGATGGAAAAGAGTATTGTTTATGATATCGGCGTACCGCCGGATACCGTTAAGGCAAAGCAAATTTGCGATGACCTGGAAATTGGCATGAGGTTTGATTCACCCGCAAGGAAATGGACTACAGCCGAAAGTATCCCTTCGCTTGATGCAATTCTGCAGAATCCGGATGACAGGCGCAGGTTTGATGATGATGAATCAATAATCATTAATTATCAGGGCAGGCCTTATTCTGTAATACGTTACCCGCAGGGCGTGTTTATCATACAGCCTTTTGATCCGCAGGGATTTTTTAAGCCTGAAAGAGCTGTACTTATGCTCATCCTTTTCATTACCGCAATAATTATTTTATTATATTTCCTTCTCAGAATAATTTTTAAACCGCTAAAGGAACTCTCCTCGGCAGTGGTGCAAATTGGTGACGGCAATTATGACCTTAAAGTTCCTGTTACTACTAAAGATGAGTTTGGTGACCTGGCTGAATCAATAAACGAAATGTCTTCCAAGATAAGTTCTTCGCTTAAGGCAAAAGAACAATTGCTTATCGATGTATCGCATGAGCTGCGCTCGCCATTAACAAGAATGAAACTCGGGCTTGAAGTCGGATCAAGCAAAGAGAAGATAGAAGAAGATGTTATCGAAATGGAAAGAATGGTAACTGGCCTGCTTGAAAATTACAGGGCTGACACAAACTTTTCCACTCTAAAACTTGAGAAGACCGATGTTGCAGACCTGCTGGATGATACAATTTCCGAATACGAGCAGTCAAGCCGCTTAAAATTCACTAAACCCTCAAAAGAAGCTGAGCTTAATGTTGATTCAGAAAAGATGCAGATTGTTTTCCGCAACTTAATAGATAATGCGCTGAAGTATTCCACCGATGATATTGAAATTGGAATAAGAGAACATGGCAGTAATCTTGAAGTATCATTCAAAGATAAAGGGCCGGGAATTGCCGCCGAAGACCGGAAATATATTTTCGAGCCATTCTACAGAGCGGACCGTTCACGCTCACGCAAAACCGGCGGCTTCGGGCTTGGACTTTCTATCTGCAAAAAGATAGTTGATGCGCACAAAGGCGAGATCATAATCAACAGTAAGCAGGGCGTAGGCACGGAAGTAATTGTGATTTTGAAGAAGTGAAGTGTAAACCTCACCCCCAACCCCTCTCCTACGAGGAGAGGGGAGAGAAGCAGCAAAGTTTGAGTTTTGTTTAGATTATTGGTTTTGACAGATAATTGAAATCCCGCTTGCGGGATCATCCCCGCCCCGCATCAATCAATGGGGGTAAATTACACCGGGATTTTCTTTGCTTTTTATTTCCCTCTAGAGAGGGGGTGTGTTATAAAAATTTTTTTGTAGAGACGACTCGGTGAGTCGTCTTTTTTTTAGAACATTATGATGTCAGGTATTCACCTGACACGCGTCTGCCTGTTGCAGATAGGTCGGGTACACACCCGAGGCCACACCACATCCCAAGTGCGAACGGTCAAAGAAATCTGCTTTTTCATTACC
>JAIOIK010000200.1 GCA_019912545.1 Ignavibacteria bacterium
AGGTCAAAGGTAAACCTTTGACTGCCTCTGAGTAGCCCCGCCATTTAGAGGCTGTCTCAAAACCAGTGGGACAGACATTCCTGTCTGTCGAAAACTACATTTATGTTTAACAATCACAGACAAGAATGTCTGTGCCACTGAGAAAAAGAAATTTTGAGACAGCCTCTTTAGGTCGTGGGTAGAGGCTGCAAAAAAATGGGCTTTAGCCCCTAAGCTTTTCAAATCCATATTCTTTAATCAATTCTTCGTACTCTTCAGCAAAAGTCTTCTTTTTATGATGCTCTTCCTGGTCTGCAATATATTTTCTAACCTTTGTGAGTGACGATTCTCCAATAGAAACAGCAATATACTCATCCTGCCATTCAAATTTTAATTTTGACAAATTGTTTTGATTTATCCAGTATGATGATTCACCCTTCAGAAGCATTGTAACCTTAGAAATTGACTGTTCACCTTTCAGAGAAACCAATAAATGAATATGATCTGAAACACAATTTACAGAATCCAGATAAATATCTTTTGATTTCGCATTTTCTCTGATATGAGCTAACAATATGCGTTTAAGTTCTTTTGTAATTAAATGAGCCCTATTTTTAGTTGAGAATATTAAATGTATCCAGATCTTTATAAATGGCATTTTTTGTTAGCGGCTAAAGCCGGGATTGTTTTTGATTTTCTATCCACGACCTAAAGGTTCCCGCAAAGCGGGACAGGCAGTGGCAATTGTGTTTTCATAACAAGAGCTAAATTGCATTTCCTATAGATTCTTACAAATCATAAATATGCTTTTGAACTTATTCAGTTTCTTCACTTCTGCCTTTTTACTTTTTACTTTCTTACTTTTTACTTCTATATTTTTCGATTAATTTTCTAACCGGCTCGTTATCGGCATAGACACGCCACTTTTCGATCATGCCGTTTTTCACCGAGGCAGTCCATGATGCCGGGATTTCGAATTTATTTTCGGTAAGTATCCTGCCATCGGTTGCAAGAGTGCCGCGGGCTTTTCCGAATACTGCCACAGTACCATTCTTGCCGATAATATCCTTCACCTCCACGCTGTAATCCGGGAAGAAAGTGAGCAGAACGTCCCATGCATTCCTCATTTGATATTTACCTGTTGTATTTATTCCCATCGAGTCAATGAACACGGCATCATCGGCAGTCATTTCAAGCAGGCCGTCAAGGTCATGGCTGTTTATGCATTTTATGTATTCTTTGACGATCTCAATTGAACTTTCTTTTGTTACACCGGTTCCGATCTGCGCAATCCGTGATTCATTAAGTATGCCAAGGTAAGCTGGCTTTAACTCCTTTTCGATAACTCTAAAAGATGCTTTCTTAACATAGAAGGCTTTGGCACCGGGGGAGCTGGAGACAATATATTTCAGTTCCGTACCATGGAAATGCAGTGCAACTCCATCCTGCACCCCGTAACCGCTATCGATCTCGCCGGAAGAGATCATCTTTCTGTATGCTTTCCTAAGTTCTCCACGTTTATCATAATGCGGGCAGAAGCTTCCTTCAAGGAATCCAAGACATCCAACTCTTCGCCATATGTCATCCTTTGGATTTTTAAAACCGTCTTCAAACCAGCAAATTGCACCGGCGCTCATACCGCTGAGTAAAATGCCCTGCTGCCATGCTTTTTTCATGATGCGGTCTAAACCGGCTTTGCGCCAGATTTGCATCAAAAATCTCGGACTGCCGCCGCCAACGAATATCATGTCCTGGCTCAATACCATTTGCTCAAGCTTTCTGAACGGGATCGGCTTTTTAGAAAGTGAAAGATGAGTTGGAATGCAGTTGAATTTTTTATATGCGCGGTAGAATTTCGCAATGTAATCTTCATGATCGCCTCCGGCAGTTGGAAGGAATAGTACTTTGGGTTTAGCTTTATTTGTTTGAAGGAGTATGTATTCATCAAGCAGCAAGTTATCAGGCTGGTCGGAAAATCCGCCTCCGCCGAGAGCAATTATCTGCCCGTGATTCTCTTTAGTTACATGCCTTTTTAGTGTGGATGAAATTTTGCCCGTAATTTTTGAAATAGATTTTAGCATCCTTTAGAAATTCTTTTCAAATTGACTTTATATTTGGCAAAATCGTTATAAATTGGCAATAATTAAAGGTTATAAATATTAATATTTTATATTTATTTTTTATAGAATAAGAATCACTGATCAAGCTTTAAACCGTTGAAACGGTTTTAGTTATTTTTGGAATTTGTATTCCCACGGATGAATCCTTGGGCTAACGTATAAACTCGTGGGCTAACGGATAAATCCATGAGCTATTGGATAATAATTTAGCAATGATGATAAATGAAAAATATGAATTCTTAAAAATGGATATGAACCCTTTTGTAGAAGCCGCAGCACTGTGGAAGCAAACAGAAGGCATGGGGCTGATAAATGATTCGGTAGGATCAATAAAGAAATATCTTGCAAGAAATTTTGGCATGAACTTTGTTTGCATTGAAAGAGCAACCGGCAGGGTTGTGGGTACAAATCTGGCCGGGCATGTCGGCAGGCGCGGGTATATGTATACTTAGCAGTCAGTGAAGAGCACCGCGGAGCTGGAATTGGCAAGACTCATGTAGAGATGAGCGAGGAAGCGATCAGGAAAGAAGGCATTAAAAGATGTATAATAATGGTTAAGGCGGGAAATGACGGCGGACATGAGTTTTGGAGCAGGATCGGCTGGGCAAGCAGGGAAGATCTGAATATGTATTCAATTGACTTGTGAACTTGATATAGAATTTATTGATAAATTCGTATTAGTCCGAATTATTTGTTAAATCATTCTATTGAAAATATTATATGAAAGTACTTTTTCTTTTTGCAGCCATTTTCAGCTGCCTCAGCATTCTCCTAATTCAGGATAGCTATTCTGATACTGGGAAAATTAACAACCCGGGTGATTCTTCTGTACTTAAATTGACAGCGGAAATACTTGAAGTCATAAAAGACAGGAACTACGCCGAGCTTGCAGAGTTTTTTCATCCGGAATCAGGAGTTCGGTTTTCACCATATGCATATATTGATACTGCAGTGGATCTGGTTTTTACAAAAAAGACATTCTATAAACAGTTTAAGACAAAAAGTTCTTCAAAACTCATTTGGGGATACTATGATGGCAGCGGTGATACTATCAGGCTAAGTATAGATGATTATTTCAAGAAGTTTGTTTATGATGTTGATTTTTTGAATGCAGAGATAACCACTGTTAATAACAGTTCCGCTCATGGTAACACTATAAATAATCTAGCTGCCATTTATGACGGTTTACAATACACTGAAAGTTATTTCTCTGGATTTGATGAGAAATTCGGCGGTATGGACTGGCGGGCTTTGAGACTTGTATATGAAGAATATAAAGGGAAATACTATTTAGTTGGGATAATTCATGATGAATGGACGATATAAGGTGATACAGCCACAAATTTCACAAAATATCATAAACTTGACTTAAGATTTGAAGAATGAATGAACTGAATAGTAAGAATTACTTGTTTAAAGAAATGGAAGTAAGCCATTATGAAAAGGCGGCAGAGCTTTGGAGCGTGACTGTTGGACTTGGGCCAAATGATACCCGTAATTCGATTGAAAGCTTCTTACAAAAGAACACGGGAATGAGCTTTGTGTGTATTCACAAAGAAACAAGCAGACTAGTTGGCGCTGTTCTGGCAGGAAATGATGGCAGGTATGGTTATATATATCACCTTGCTGTTAGCGAAGATCACAGAAGCAACAAGATCGGCAAAAAGCTACTTACCCTGAGCACAAATGCCATAAACAGAGCCGGGATTAAAAGATGCATTGCTGCAGTAAAAACCAGTAATGCAGAAGGACTTGATTTCTGGAAAAAGATTGGCTGGAACAATTTATATGAACTAAATTTGTACTCAGTAGTAATGTAAAAATTAGTAAAGTTATTGCAAGCAGTACATTTAAAAGGACCTAAATGATAAAGCAAATAAATCTTACAGAAATTATCCTGTATGTCAGCGATCAGAAAACAAGCGCTGAGTTTTACGAAAAGTTACTGCGCAAACCGCCGGATCTGAATGTTCCGGGGATGGCTGAGTTCATAGTTTCTGATAGCTGCAAGATAGGCCTGATGCCAAATGACGGCATTGCGCGGATATTGGGCGATAAAACTCCTCACCCTTCAAGCGGAAGCGGCATACCGAGATGCGAGTTGTATCTGCATGTTGATGATATTCATCTTGAATTTGAGAATGCGAAAAAAAGCGGGGCAATACCGTTAAGTCCGGTTGAAAAAAGATCATGGGGTGATACAGTGTGTTACTTCTCAGATCCCGATGGCCACATAATTGCATTTGCAGAAGGGAGGCACCCAACCTTCCCCAATGGAGAGGGCTGAATAGTTAATAGAATGTCACCTAAAGGCTGGGTATTGTATGATGGCTACTGCGGGTTCTGTTCATGGTGGATACCATTCTGGAAAAAGACTATGAACAGAACAGGTTTTGATATTGCAATGCTTCAGGATAAATGGGTCAGTGAAGTATTGAATCTTCCTGAAGAACTTGTGAACAAAGATATTGTACTGCTGTTTGCAGACGGGAAGAAACTCATCGGAGCTGATGCATATATTTTTGGAATGAAAACTGTTTGGTGGTCAAGCCCTGTTGGATTTTTGCTCGGGCTGCCTGGTTTTAAGCAATTGACATGGATTTTCTACCGCTTGTTCAACAGGAACAGGTTTTTGGTATCAAAAGTATGCCGACTTAAGCCGATATTACGTGAAATGCAGAAGCATCATATATAAAATAAAGCAAAAATAGCCCTTTACAGCCACTGGTCACTATAAATTTCATTTATTCGTTTTAAACTATGAATTATATTGCATAAATGTTCAGGAGGTTGCAAAAAATAGAACCTTATTCAATTCAATTTATCCAAATAAGATTAATATCAATATGGAGCAGATAGGTTACAATTTACTCCACGACCCAAGGAGGAACAAAGGAACTGCCTTTACAAAAGAAGAAAGGAAAAAATACAAGCTGGAGGGTTTACTCCCCGAAGTTGTAGAAACATTAAAAACACAGCTGCTCAGAATAAACGAACAGGTTGAACGCCTCGAGCGTCCGTTAA
Organism: Ignavibacteria bacterium; assembly: GCA_019912545.1. Classification (GTDB taxonomy): domain Bacteria; phylum Bacteroidota; class Ignavibacteria; order Tepidaquicellales; family OLB5; genus OLB5. The sequence goes on from JAIOIK010000200.1 coordinate 5,124, forward strand.
ACAAGTATGTTTACCTTCTGCAATTGCTTGATAACAACGAGACGTTATTCTTCAGGACAATTATGGATAACCCGGTGAAGTATATGCCGATAATATACACGCCGACAGTTGGCGATGCATGCACTCAATTCGGGCATATATTCAGGCGCCCGCGCGGAATGTACATTTCGATAAATGATAAGGGAAACATTTCAAGTATTCTGAAGAACTGGCCGCAGGAAGATGTTCGTTTCACAGTTGTAACGGACGGAGAGCGGATACTGGGGCTTGGAGATCTTGGTATGAGCGGAATGGGAATACCAATTGGCAAGCTTTGTTTATACACTGCATGCGCAGGCGTACCGCCGGAATATACTCTACCTGTTGTACTGGATGCGGGCACAAATAATGAATCGCTTTTGAGTGACCCTTTGTACCCTGGCTTAAGGATGAGAAGAGTGAAAGGCAAAGAGTATGATGAGTTTATCGATGAATTTGTCAGTTCAATAAATGAAGTATTCCCAGATATCTGCATTCAATGGGAAGATTTCGCCGGAACAAATGCGATAGGTATCCTTGAGAAATACAGGGAAAAAGTTTGCTGTTTCAACGATGATATCCAGGGTACTGCAGGTGTAATTGTTTCGGGGATGCTTACAGCATCCAAAGTTACGGGCAAACCAATTGAAGAGCACAGGTTCCTGTTTCTTGGAGCCGGCGCTGCAGCGGTTGGCATTGCCGATCTGACAACGAAAGTCCTGATAGAGAAGGGCTTAACAAAAGAAGATGCCTACAAAAATTTGTGGCTCTTCGATAGCAAAGGCCTTGTGGTGAAATCGCGTACCGATTTAAAAGATCACAAGAAACCATTTGCAAAAGATCATGAATTTATAGGTGATTTTTTAGAAGCGATCCGCAAAATAAAACCAACAGCTATTATAGGACTCAGCACCCAAAAAGGAGCCTTTACAGAAGAAATGATAGAACTGATGAGTGAACTGAATGAAAAGCCAATCATCTTCCCGTGCTCAAACCCTACTTCACACTCAGAGTGCACGGCACAGGAAGCTTATGACTGGAGCGGCGGCAGGGCAGTCTTTGCAAGCGGCAGTCCATTCAGCCTAACTACTACAGACGGTAAAATACATTTCCCAAGCCAGGGCAATAATATTTATATTTTTCCTGCAATGGGGCTTGCAATTTATGCCGCAAAGGCTAAGCGTGTGACAGATGGGATGTTTATTGCAGCGCTTCATTCCCTTTCAAACCAGGTGACAAAGGAAGATCTAAAAAACGGATTGGTGTTTCCGCCTCTTCATGATATTCTGAAAGTTGCCGCGAAAGTAGCTGCTGATACTACAAAATATATTTTTGATAACGGCCTTGCAGGAATTGAAAGGCCTAATGACATCGAATCATTTATAAAAGAAAAAATGTACAAACCTGATTACAGGTAATTAAAGTTACGCAAAGACTTAAAACTTGTAGTAATTTAGTATAAATGACCTCACCCCTGCCTGCAGCCCCGTCCGGCTTAGACGGAAGGCAGGCCCAACCCCTCTCCTGAAAGGAGAGAGGAACGTAAATTTCAAAATAATATCCCCTCCCTCTCCTCTTAAGAGAGGGAGATGGAGGGTGAGGTTCAAAAGAGAATTTTTGATTTATCTTAAATCGATCTTTTGCGAAACTTCAGTAAGTAATCAATAAAACGAAATTTTTCATGAAGACAAAGGAATTCATACTTGAGCAGCTTGGAGTTTGCAGGCATAAAAAGAACGGGTGGTCAACACCTCTAAGCGATGCGATTAGGGGACTTTCAGCAGAAGATGCTGTTAAACATTCTGCGGGAGATACTCATTCAGTTTACCAGATCGTAAATCACCTCATATTCTGGAACGAAAGATGGCTCATGAGACTTAAAGGTGAAGTGCCTCCGAAAATGGAAATAGAAAATCCCGAAACGTTTTCCAAAAGCGATATAGATGAAACTAAGTGGAAAGAAGATGTAAAGAAACTGGATACAATACTCACCGGATTTGAGGAAAGACTCAAAGCCATGAGTGAAACAGATCTTTCAAAAGAGGCTTTTGAGGGTTATGGCGCCTCGTGGTATGACATGTTTGTACAAACTATAATACACAATGCTTATCATACCGGGCAGATAGTGCAGTTAAGAAAGTTACAGGGCACATGGGATCCGGAATTTGGTGTGAGTTAAGCTGAGGTAACAATTCAATTGAATTTTCGTAACAGATTATGTAATTTTGCCGGATTCTAATTCTTCAAGAAAATGAAAGATCTATTCAACCCGGAAGTAAACAGTAAATTTATAGAGCGTATAAACATGTTAAGCAAGGACTCCAAAGCGCTTTGGGGGAAAATGGGTCCGGCTGAAATGCTCTTTCACTGTTCAATGGCAATGAAATCTGCCTTTGGGGATGTAAAGTTAAAACGTGCATTTATCGGATACCTTTTCGGTTCAATGGCTAAAAAAAACATGTTAAGTGACAAACCATTTAAGCAGGGTTTGCCTACAGATAGCAGCTTTAAGGCAAAAGAAAAGAAGAATTTTGAAGATGAGAAGAAATTACTCATTGAGCTTGTTAAGAAATTTGAAACCGGAGGTCCGGGCGGAATTACATCCGAGAGCCACCCATTTTTTGGAAAACTGAACATTGATGAATGGAATACACTAACTACAAAGCATCTTGATCACCATTTAGGACAATTTGGCGTGTAACATACATTTTTATTTAGAGATGGTAACTTAGTACCTTATGAATTCTGCACTTCAATAAATCATTGATATTGATTTCGGGCTTATGTAAATTGCCGTATTCTACAAATTACGATAAAACAATGAAATACGCGATTATTTTAGCAGTATTTTTTAGCTCAAGTTCTGCATTTGCTCAAAACACAAGCGAGATCCAGGCCATGCTTACGGGTCACCTTAAAAGAATGGCGTATTATAAGTACGATGCACCTAATCCAGACTCAATTGATATACATAATAGTTTCTTTAAGAAGTTACTTATAAAATATCTTACTGAGCATCCTTCAACCCTAAATACCGGACTAAACAAGGTTGTGAAAGCCGGTTTGATGATAGCTTCATCCCCTGATAGTTTATTCAGGATCTATTCATGGGATACACAGTCCGGCGGCACAATGCGATTTTATGATAATGTTTACCAGTACAGATCAGTTGATAAAGTATATTGCAGGGTTTCTGAAAAGGATACATCAGATGTTGGTGATCCGCTTTCATGGTATTCTGAGATCTACACAATGAGCGTGGGTGCTAAAAAATACTACTTGGGAGTTTACAATGCAGATTACTCAAACCGCGATAAAGCGCAGGGCATTAAATTCTTTACCATTGAAAATTACGAACTGAATACCGATGTGAAGCTTGCAAAAACCAAAGACAGCACTTCGAATGATCTTGGAATAAGCTATGATTTCTTCTCAGTTGTCGATCGTGATGAAAGGCCATTCAAACTGGTTACTTATGATACCGATAATAGAACCATCAGCATGCCGATTGTTGATGAAAACGGCAAAGTAACTGACAAGTTCACACTGTATAAATTCGTAAATGGATTTTTTGAGGAAGTAAAAATAGATCTTCATAAATAATTTAAACATTATGTTGTTAAATGGGAACAAAGGATAAACGGATTGATGCATACATTACAAAGTCAGCAGATTTTGCAAAACCAGTAATGGAGCATCTGAGGAAGCTGATACATAAAGCCTGCCCTGAAGTTACTGAAACCATAAAATGGGGAATGCCGAGTTTTGAATACAAAGGCCCGTTTGTTGGTTTTGCAGCTTTTAAAAAACATGCCGTGCTTGGCTTCTGGAAGGCAGCGCTTATGAAGGATAGCAAAGTCCTGACCGGAAAAGATACTAAAGGAGCAATGGGTAATCTAGGCAGGATCGAATCAATTGAAGACCTGCCTAAAGATGCTGTTCTGCTTAGTTGGATCAATGAAGCAAAGAAGCTCAATGATTCAGGTGTAAAACTCATCCGCTCAGAGAAACCCAAACACGAAAGAAAAGAATATAAGATGCCGGCATATTTTCAGAAAGAGCTGAACAGGAGCAAAAAAGCAAAGGCAACGTTTGAAGGATTTTCACCTTCGCATAAAAGAGAGTATTTGGAGTGGATCGTAGAGGCAAAGACGGAAGAAACAAGAAACAAAAGAATGGCAACGGCTTTAGAATGGCTTAATGAAGGAAAATCACGTAACTGGAAGTATCAGAAGTGTTAAAGAAACTTCACAAATGATCTAATATAATTTTTCAATAAAAAGTGATGACCTGTTTGTCACTTTTTCTTTTAAGCTCGGGTACTTCACAATTTTCTGCAGGGTACCCAAGCGGAATCAGCAAGTATGGCCTTTCGTTCACCGGCCTTTTCAGTATCTTACTTAAGAATCCCATTGGACTGGGCGTATGGGTTAGAGCGCACAAACCCGCATTGTGAATAGCAGTCAGCAGGAATCCGCATGCAATTCCAACCGACTCATTTACATAATAATTCTGCTTCTTACCTCCTTTTTCAGTTATATCATAAAGTTTTTTGAATACTATTATTAAATACGGCGCTGTTTCCAAAAATGGCTTATGCCAGTCAGTGCCAAGATATGCAAGATCTTCGATCCACTGTTTATCCATTCTGCCATGATAATTTTCGTATTCTTCCTTTTCGGCGGCTTTACGAATTTCTTTTTTAAGTACCGGATCAGAAACAACACAGAATGTCCAGGGTTGTTTATGCGCCCCGGAAGGAGCTGTTGAAGCGGTCATTATAATATTTTCAATGACTTCCCTGGATACGCTCTTAGCAGAAAAATCCCTTACAGTTCTTCTTCTGTTCATTAACTCCAGAAAAGCGGAAGAATTTGTAAGAATTTGTTCTTCAGAATAGGGTTTGAATTCTAACTTGATGAAATTACTCATATGGTAATCTTAAGAAAATTATCAGGAAAAGTTCTGTTAAATTGAAATGAAGATTCAGCTTCTTTTTTTGTGCTTATAAGTATATAATACTAAAAACGATAAAAGTAAAAACCCGGCAGCAAAAAGAAGCGGTGTTCTAAGCAAATCTAACGGAGAGTTTGAGCCATGATCGGTGTTCATTTGCGGACTTCCGTTGCACGTCAGCTTTTCAGGGTATTGGGCTGTCCTATCTTTCACTTCTATTGATATTTTCTTCAGGAATTCAACATTACCATAAGATTCTTCTATCAAATCGCGATTAACCTGAAATTCATAGTTTATCATAGCGCCATTCACACTACCCGGTACTGTATAATTAATATCCAGCATTTTAACGGGGCTTGTGCATTCAAAATCAATACCGGCAAGATCAATATTCTTGATGTTCTTATTTGCTTCGGTCTTAAAATACATTTTAAGATTCTTAATATCATAAACAATGCTCCATTTGGTATAGCTTCCCGCGCTGACTTCGTCCAGAATTTCAAAACCGTATTCCACAGCCTTCTTTCCGGAATTAGGATTATATTTCCTCATTAACGTGCAAGTCTTTGCAAATCTTTCGAGTGACACATTCGAATTGTCCAGCACTTCCGTTCCGCCGAAGCCCTGGTATCTCTTTAGATTATCGAGTGACTTCTGATAAGTATCATTAGTTAAAGCCTGGTAGGGCATGGTTTCCTTTTTATGAAAAACAAGCTTGCCATCCAGAAATTCGATGGAAACACAATTACCGTCTTTATCCGCAGCAAGATAATGTATCGGCACTGAGTTTGATGATATGCGAATAATCTTATCGCTCTCAATAATATCATCAATTGTAGCAGAGTTATCCAATTGGTACTGTATCCACTGGAGAGTGCTTCCAACAAGGAGCCTTTCATCCGGAGCAGGATATTTTGTATCTTCAAGCCACATTAATTCTACCACAAGCCCGGCTTCATTCATGCCTCCATTCGGGAATTCTCTTCCAAACTGGTTGAATGTTACGCTTCCGTATTTGCTTTTCCATTTTGCCGGAGTATCTTTGCTTACGAATGCGATCTTATCAATACCCCGCTTATTCACGATCACAAGACCGTTGCCGATATTCCAGTCATAGTTCTTCCCGAAAACAATATCACCTCCGGTATTAAGGCAAAATGTTGTACATGAATAGAGTGAGGAATTTAGTAAGGTCAAAATGGCTAAGAGAATTGGAGCTAATTTCATTTTACTTTATCCCATTTTCTGAAATACTCAATTATTGCAAAACGAATATCATTTCTAAGATCAGATTTGTTTGCGGGATCGGGCTCAAAAATTTTTACAATACCTGGATTATCTTTTGTTAAATAGCCGAAATTCTGTTCCATTCCGGTAAGCAGATAGTCTGCAATAGCGGCATTATAAATTTTGGAATCATCAATTGGCGCATTTTTTACTTTCCAGCCGCTGGCTGTATATTCAACACCATAAAACTGCAGGAATCCACCGTTGCCTTTGTTGCTCCACCCGGTTTCGAGTATTTGCTTAAGCAGACTGCCGTATAGCTCAATTTGATAGATCTTTCCGCCAAATGGAAGAACGCGGATAATATCATATTGTGTAATTTCTCCAGTTAATACATCATCAATCCTAATAGCGCCGCTGTTGAATAACGCAAGGTCTGCGCCAGGAGAGACATCATACATAGAATTAGCGATCAAATATCCAAGTGCGCACTCGCCATATCTAACGGTCTCTTCCCTGCCGTCGAGAGTATCATTTTTGAGGTTATACACCATAACAAGCGGATCGAAGCCCTTATCTATAAATCCTTTAAAAGCGCGTGTTGTCCACTCGTCAACAAGTTCCTTTACCTTGGGATCTTCTTTAACCGATTCATCAATGCTAACAAGCTTCGATTTGATTTCATTAAGTTTATTCTGTTCATCAAAAACAAGTGTATGCACATATATAGTTCTTGCATTGGCATCGGCTTTGGTGATAATAGTATTACCCACTTTGTGATACATATTAACATGCTCATGCCCGCCCATGATGAGGCTTAATTCCGATAATTCGCCGGCAAGCCTTTTATCTTCATCAATACTAAGGTGAGTTATTCCAATCAGGTAATTAATGCTATCCTTAATTGAGCCATAAACACGTTTTGCAGAATTATAATAGTCTTCGTAAGAAACGTATGGCTGCTTGTTCGCATCTATGCAAATTCCTATCATTCCTAATTTGATATTATGGTTTTTTAGGTAACCGGGAATTGATAATATTTTATATTCCGGAAAGTTAACGCCTGACTTATCGAAAGCTGTGCTTCTGCCTTCAGAAACTTTCAGGACATTTGAAGATATCCACTCAAACTTTGACTGATCAATTCTATCCTGCAGAACATCATATTTGTAATCAAATTCATGATTGCCGAATGTAACAAAATTGACGCCAATGGCATTCATCACATCAACCATCTGGCGGCCATTGATACGCTTGTCTTCGTACTGGCTTGTGCCGAGTGCAGAGGGCGAGATAAAATCACCGGATAGAAATACATAGGTATAAGGGTTAACGGATTTGATGCTATCAATAACAGTTTTTACCCGTGCAAGTCCGCCAAATTTGCCGCCTTCAAGCGGAGCAATTTCGTAAACATCATTCAATTGAATAAATACAACTTCAGTGGTCTGCGCACCGGTTATAAATGAAATAAACAGCAGGCATGAATAGAGAATTTTCTTAAGCATCAGGTCCTTTGGATTGGTCTTCTTCAGTATAGTCATCCGGATAAACATCTGAATCTTCGTCTATATCTTTGAGAAGTTCTTTTGCATACTCTTCATCTTCAGGCATAACGCGGAAATCAACCGGCCCTGTTAAAATATTATAGCCGGTACCAATACTTCCAAGCCCGAACAGGTTTTGCAGATTCTCGCCCATTGCCATATGCTTTATTCCTGCTTCATCAAGTATGGATTTGACTACTGCAACAATAGCCTGGTTGCCCGTTTTATACACCGATACCAGAAATTCGTTATCTTGGTTACTCATAGCTCACTCTTATATTTTAGGATTTAAAAATACATTTCAAAACTTACTGCTCAGCTAGAAGAAATGCCTGCCTTATCAAAACTGCTTACACTATCTAAATTATTACTTCTTTTCTGAGTCTTCTTCGTCTGTTTCGCCCTCTTTATAGCCGTATCCGCTGCTGCCTTCAGTTACTTCAACATCTTTGAGCAGCTCCCTTGCAAATTCTTCATTTTCAGGCATGACCTGGA
>JAIOIK010000201.1 GCA_019912545.1 Ignavibacteria bacterium
GTTGTACATTTACTGTCGTGTACTTAGTATTTTAGGACGGTACACTACTTTAAATTGATAAGACTTTAAATTATAGCTATATTTGTAGATAAATTAACAAAAACAGAGGAATTTTAATGAAAATATTCATAGATACAGCTAACCTTAACGAGATAAAAGAAGCCTCGAGCTTTGGAATTCTTGACGGAGTTACAACCAATCCCTCACTTATGGCAAAAGAAGGCCACAAAGACGTTAGAAAAACATACGAAGAGATTTGTAAGATCGTCCCTGGTCCCGTAAGCGCAGAAGTTATTTCAACTGATTATGAAGGCATAATAAAAGAAGGCAGAGAACTTTCTAAAATTGCGCCTAATATTTATGTGAAAGTGCCTTTAATTATTGAGGGACTTAAAGCAGTAAAAACATTTTCAGAAGAAGGAATAAACACAAATGTTACACTGTGTTTTTCACCATCACAGGCAGTGCTTGCCGCAAAAGCGGGCGCTACTATAATAAGTCCGTTCATCGGCAGGCTTGATGATATCTCTCAGGACGGTATGCAGTTAATTGAGCAGATAGTTCAGATCTACGGCAATTACGGATATGAAACCCAGATTTTAGTTGCAAGCGTAAGGCATCCCATGCATTTTGTTGATGCATGCCTTATTGGCGCGGATATCTGCACAATTCCGTTCAGCGTTATCAAACAGCTTGTCAAGCATCCGTTGACCGATCTTGGACTTGAGAAATTCCTCGCTGACTGGAAGAAAAATCAATAAACATTAGATTTTGAATTGATGGAGAAATATTTGGTTGTTTTCGAAAAGACTACCTCAGGTTATTCAGCTTATGTTCCTGATCTTCCCGGTTGTGTTTCTGCCGGAAGAACGAGAAATGAAACTGAAAAACTAATTGAAGAAGCAATTGAGTTTCATATAGAAGGAATGACAATTGATGGAGAAGAAATCCCGAAACCAACCAATAATTTTACATTCATAAAAGTTAAACCCGCATTAAAGAACGCATCACAAAAAAGAACCAATACAGGAACAAGAAGGAAAGTAAGAACTTAAATTGTCTAAACAAACAGCATTTATCGATCTGCATAAAGCATATAATGCAAAGATAGTTGAATTTGCAGGATTTGATATGCCCGTCCAATACGAGGGCATAATTGCAGAACACATGGCAGTAAGAAATTCAGTTGGTGTTTTTGATGTATCACACATGGGCGAGTTTTTTGTTAAAGGAAAAGACGCGCTTGCATTCGTGCAGAAGGTCACAACCAATGACGCTTCGAAGCTTGTAAAAGGAAAAATACAGTATTCCGCGGCGTGTTATGAAGATGGCGGTGTTGTTGATGACCTGCTTGTATATTGCTACGGTGATTTCTTCATGATAGTTGTAAACGCATCTAACATTGATAAAGATTTCGCGTGGTTTCAGAAGAATAGCGGGGGATTCGATGTTGAACTCACCAACAGGAGCGATGACTTTTCGCTTCTTGCAGTGCAGGGGAAGAATTCACTCCCAACACTGCAGAAGCTTACCGATACCGACTTAAGCGCGATGAAATATTATACCTTCACCGAAGGTAAGATCGCAGGGATTGACGCGATAATCTCGCGCACGGGATATACCGGAGAAGCTATGGGATTTGAAATTTATGTAAGCTCAGATAAAGCAGTTTCCGAGAAACTTTGGAAGGAAATTTTTAAAGCAGGTGAGGAGTTTAACATAAAGCCTATCGGTCTTGGCGCAAGGGATACTCTAAGGCTTGAAGCAGGTTATTGTTTATATGGAAATGATATTGATAATACAACTAATACTATTGAAGCCGGATTGGGCTGGATCACAAAGCCCGGCAAGGGAGATTTTAATGGTAAGCCTAAGGTTGTAACGGAGCTGGCAAACAGCCCGGCGCGTAAGCTTGCAGGATTCATTGTAGACGGCAGGCTGGCTGCTAGACATGGCTACGAAATTTATGATAACGGCAGCAAGATCGGATTTGTCACAAGCGGAAGTGTGGCACCATGTCTGAATAAGAACATCGGGCTTGGTTATGTGGAAGCTAAGTATTCTGCTCCCGGCACTAAGATCAAAATTAAGGTGAGAAATGATTTCATTGATGCAGATATTGTAAAAATACCATTTGTAGGAAAGGATTAGTTAAAGATCACAGCAAGCGATAACACCGAAAACAAGCAAATCAAGATAAGCCTTTACTTTTCTCACGATTATGTTGAATCAGACCTTGACCTGAAAGATAAGAACATTGTTGTTATTGATGTGCTGAGAACATCAACTACAATGGTCACGGGACTTGCTAACGGCGCGAAGGAGATCATCCCGACCGAAAGCATTGCCGCTGCAGGCATGATAGGCAGAAATTCCGAAGGACAGGCATTGTTGTGCGGCGAGAAAAACGGCAAAATAATACAGGGCTTCAACCTTGGCAATTCAATTAAAGAATACTCCGAAGAAAATGTTAAAGGCAAAATACTTGTGTTTAACAGCACTAATGGAACACCCTCGCTTATCAAAAGCAAGTTCGCTCAGAATTGCGTTGTGCTTGGATTTGTTAATATGGAAAGAGTTGCACAGTACCTCTTTGAGCTGAGCGAAGATTTTATAATTTTATGCGCAGGCAAAGAAGGGGAATTCTCGCTTGAAGATACAGTTTGCGCCGGAATGCTGATCAGCCGTTTGTTCGCGAAAGCAGGAGGAGATAAGTACAGCTTAACAGATTCTTCTCTTGGCGCCGCCAGGATATTTTTAGCTTACCAAAATGACCTGTTGAAAATGATGCATGAATCTGAACACGGCAAATACTTAACATCAGTTGGATTTGAAGACGACCTTGCTGCTTGCGCGGAAGTTGATCTTTACAACATGCTTCCTGTACTCAGAAGCGGTGTTATCAAATCGATCGAAGCGTTTGAATCTGATCCAAAGCTTACCATGAAGAAAGTTTCACAAAAATCTGCAGGTTAAATCTTAACTTTTGAATTATAATCAGCAATTCTAAAACTACATGAAGAACAAACAAAGCTCCCAAAGAAGAGACCGCTCTTCAGGTTCTTCAAGAAAATTTGAAGAAGGATTGCCTATTTCCAATAAGAAGCAGATCCTTGGCTTCTTTCTAATCCTTTTCAGCGTTTTAATATTACTCAGTATTATTTCTTATTCTGCCGCAGATGAAACCCGCCTTGAATCCGTCAGCGTCACCGAAATATTCAAGAAAGAAAATCAGTCATCAAATTTCAATACTTCCAACTGGCTTGGAATTATTGGAGTGGTAATTTCCGGTTTCTTTGTCAGGGGGTCGTTCGGTTATTTTTCGCTTGTAATACCCGTTCTGCTGATAATCGCAGGGATCCAGATGATGCGCAAACGTACTCTGCTTACTATGACGCAGTTTACCATATATATGATACTGCTTATGATATTCTCATCTGCTCTGTTCGGAATGTTCAGAACAACTCTTGGAGTTGAGAAAATTCCCTACACATTTGTTGGCACAAGCGGCGAGTATTTCTCGTCTATATTTTACCTTCTGCTTGGCACACTTGGCAGTTATGTACTGCTCTTCGGACTCGTCATAATTTTCGGATTCCTGCTTGTTGACCGCGATATAGCTAAATCGTTTGCCCGCCTGAAGATGTTCTATGAATCGCTCAGGGATAAATTCCGCGCTTCAATGGAAGAAATGAGGGAGCGAAAAGAAGAGGAACGCTTAATGGAATCCAAGCGCGAGCTTATCAATAAAGAGCGCGATAAGATCGCTAAAACAAAAAGCGAGAGGAAAACTGAAGAAAGTGAGCTTCAAGAAGAACATGTAATAAAAGATACAAAGATTAACCGCCCCGTTGATAATGAGATGATAGCTCAGGTAAAACCCAAAGATAAACCTAAACTTACCGGTGATATCAAAGAAAGTTCAGGCGACCTTAAAAAGGAAATACCTTTAGATATCACAAAGGAAGTAACTGCTGCAGGACTTGGTGAGGAAGCCCCTAAAACAAAAACTCTGAATAAAAGGCCGGAAATAGGCGATATAATACCGCCTGATGCTCCGGTTGAAGAAGATCTGCCATTTGAGCCGCTTGAAAATTATAAGCTTCCACCGCTTGATTTGCTTGATGTTCCTTTGCAGGAAGAGCTTGATGTAATATCTGATGATGAACTAAAAGCAAACGGAAAGCTTCTTCAAAGCAAGCTCCTGAACTTTGGCGTCAGGATAGAAAAAGTTATTGCGACTCCCGGCCCTGTCGTTACGCTGTATGAGCTTGTCCCTGCTGAAGATGTAAAATTAAGCAGGATCGAAAGCCTGCAGGATGATATTGCGCTTGCTATGAAGGCAAGAGGCATCAGGATGATAATCCCAATACCGGGCAAAGGTACAGTTGGAGTGGAAATACCAAATCACAATCCCGTTACCGTTAAAGTGCGGAGTGTTGTTGGCTCAAAGAAGTTCAATGATTCAAGCCTTCAGCTGCCAATAGCCTTAGGCAAAACTATTTCAGGCGAAGTTTATGTTGATGATCTTACCAAAATGCCGCATCTTCTTGTAGCAGGCTCAACCGGATCAGGTAAAAGTATTGGTATAAATATAATAATCACAAGCCTGCTGTATAAGCTTCATCCAAATGATCTTAAATTCCTGCTTATCGATCCAAAGAAAATAGAACTGAATCTCTACGAAAAGCTTAAGCATCACTATCTTGCCGTATCAAAAGATTTTTCAGAGAAGATAATTACAATGCCGCAGAATGCAGTGCTTGCATTGAAGAGTCTTGAAATCGAAATGGAAAAGCGATACGAAAGGCTTGCCAATGCCACCGTGAGGAATATTTCTGATTACAACAAGAAGTTCAGTGAGGGCAGGCTGAAAAATGATGAGAATATCAAGCATGGCAAGATGCCATACATAGTTGTGATAATTGATGAACTTGCTGATCTGATGATCACTGCATCAAAAGAAGTGGAAGAACCTATAGCCCGCCTTGCACAGCTTGCGCGTGCAGTAGGTATTCATCTCATACTTGCCACCCAAAGACCTTCTGTAGATGTAATCACAGGTGTTATCAAGGCAAATTTCCCGGCAAGGATAGCTTATCTTGTGAATTCAAAAGTTGATTCGCGCACCATACTTGATATGAACGGGGCTGAACAGCTTCTTGGAAAAGGTGATATGCTTTATACTCCGCCCGGCGCAGGTAAACCTGTGAGGATCCAAAGCCCGTACATTACCGGCGAAGAAGTTGAGCGTGTGGCTGAGTTCATCGG
>JAIOIK010000202.1 GCA_019912545.1 Ignavibacteria bacterium
ATTTGCCGACTTATACGACTTACTACCGTAAAAGCGAAATCTATTTTATAGACAAAAATACCATAAGAATCAAAAGTGGAAAATCAACGCAATATTGGAAAAGATTGAATATAAAGTAAAAATGAAAAGACCCCCGAAAAATTAAGCGGTCAATTTAATAAAAAATATATTATATTTCCCTTATGGGAATATCAACTAAAAACAAAAAAAAATTAGCAGAAGCAAAAAGACTGTATGTCAGCCTTGTTAAGAACATTAAGGCATTGGATAAATCAGAAAAAGAGTTGAAAAAAATCACTAAGCACTCTTAGCTTTTTCTTTTTTTAATTTATTTTCCAATACATTTAATTTCAATTGATAACCAGCCGTGCGGTTAGCATGACGTATCTCCGCTAACTCCATAGTTGCTTTCAATTGTCTAATTTTTGTCTCTAACTCAAAAATTTTTATTTGCGGTGTTATTTTTGGCATAATGTAAAGATAGGTCAAAATTACAAAAAGAACCAGAGAAAACGGCGATAGGAATATCGCCTTTATTCTTTATTAAAAGAGGCTTATTATTATGAAACCATTAGAATAATAAGGAGATCAATATGACACAAACCCCAAACACAATTACCGTATCTGGCTTAACTAATACAGGGAAACCAAAAAGCGAAGAAATTGATATCGCAACAATTATAGACATAGGGTGTGTAGAAACTGACAAATTAGAACAAAGCCGTAACCATGTTCCAAAATATCAATTAGCAATAAGAACGGGTAAATCTCAATCTTTATTTTATTACGCAACTGATGAAGATGTTACGAAAGTTGTAAACGAAATAAACGATAGAAGAAACGAAAAGCCCTTATAGTAAATCGTAACATAATTCTGATTAACAATCAAGGGATTTGAGCAAATAACAGCTAAAATCCCTTTTCAAAACCACCCACTACCTAATTTTTCAACTTTACGAGTCATCCTCCTGCTGTGTATGATCTTCGTGTATAATATCCAATTTCTTTTCCCTTGCATATGCTAATACCATATATTATATTCTTTTTAATATGCGTTCTGCATATATAGCGGAATAGAGGGAAATATCGTATGAGAAAAATACTGCGTTTTAGACTTTTAGTGATTCCGGAGCACAATCGGCATTCTCACGTTTCAAACGCAAAAAAATCGTTTGTAAATGAGAATTCTCATCCGTTGATCGTCATTCGTCATGCGTGGCAAATGCTGAACTGGGGCATTATGTGCCGGACTGATTCCGAAAACTCACCGCAATCGCCAAAAGCCTGTCCAGCGCATTAAAAAAAACAGCCTAAACTGCCGGATTGTCCAGCCCCAAACGGGCTCCCTTGGAGCAGTTCGTTTCTTGCTTTTCTCCCACTCCCTTGGGGAGGGATAGTCAGGAGGATGCCGGAAAGGGTGGGGAATTTGATTTTGGAACAAGTGTACTTCGGAAGCAATTGCAAAAAATTGAATTACTTTGAAGAAAATCAGTAACTAAATAAACAGTTATTGTTATGAACATTGTGAATTTTCAAAGAATGAATAAGGTGAGTTAAGTGAGTTGAAAATGATGCTTTGAGTTGAAATTTTCATGAAACGAAAATTTTGTGCATTGGAGGATTAATCTACGCTTTTTTAATTTGTTGATTTTTATTAAATTTAAGAAAATGAATAAGAAGATTAAATGGTTTGAGGAATATTTTCCTAAATTACTTAAGAAACCCGTTGAGACAGGAATAAGAGAAGCTATGTCTCTTTTTCAAAACGCAAAAGATGACGAAGAAAGAGGTATCGCTTTATTTGCTAAGGGTCTTTTGTTAAGATTCAAATTCAGATTTGATGAAGCATTATCATCATACAAAACAGCTCAAAATTACTTTGAAATTTCTGACTCACCGGAATGGATTGCTGCATTGAATCACGGAATAGGACACGTTTATGATGCACAGGGCAAAGTTTCTGATGCTGAACCATATTACATATTGGCATATAATTATTATCACAAAAATAAGATACTCAAACGCGAAGCAATGATTTGTGTCAATATTAGCCAGTTATACGTCAAGAGATCTGAATCTAAGAAGACTCTTATTTGGCTCAACAAAGCATACAGGATATTTTCGAGGCTTAACGACAAACATGCCCTGGCTCTTACGCTGAACAACATTGCCGGTATTTATAATTCCGAAGGAGAATACAAAAAAGCAGCAAACTTCTATAAAGCCTGTATAAATGTCTTTATGAAACTTAAAGATTATGACAAAGTAGTTGGTAACTATACGAATATAGGAAGTGTATGCATAAGCCTTAAGAAATATAAAGAAGCAGAGAAAAATTTGCTTGCAGCAAAAAAGTACATAAATGAAAAAACCGAACCATATATCGCAGCAAATGCTGATATTAACCTCGGGAGAGTATATTCTGTTTTAAAGCCGCATCTTGCGGAAGAATACTTATATTCAGCTTCAAAAGTGTGCCGGAGTATAAATGATAATTCTTTATTGAGCAAAACTCTTCTTGTTTTAGGCCAGCATTTTCATAAGACCAAAGATATTGAACGCGCAAAAAAGTTTTATTTGAAAGCTTCGGCAATACAGAAAAAATTTGGTTACAGGAAGGATTTGGTTGAGGTAAACGAGATGATAAGCAGAATTTTTCAGCAGCAAAAAAATTTACCTGAAGCACTGAAGCACTGCAGGGAAGCACATAAGGTGTATTCTGAAATATACAATGAAAATGCATTTAATGAAATCTCATCATTAAAATCAGAGATTGAAAAACAAAAAGCTGAAAATGAAGCAGAAGCCCACAGACTGAGAGCACTTGAATTGAAGCGCGAGCTTGAATCAAAAACAAGAGAACTTAACCTTATGGCAAATTATCTGGTAAAGAAAAATGATTTTGTCTCTGGTATGATGAGCAATGTAAACAGGTTTGTTAAGGATATGGATATCGAAACTCCGGATAAAACCAGACTAAATGAGTTCTTGAAGGTAGTTGAATCTAACAGCAAGTTAAGCAAAGATGTAATGAGTTTTGAAGAAAATCTGAACAGGATCAACCTTGCGTTTACAGATAAACTTTCAAGGAAATTCAGGACACTATCACCAATAGAGCTGAAAATTTGCTCACTTTTGAAAATCAATCTTTCTACAAAAGAAATTGCCAAATTGCTGTTTATTTCGTACAGAACTGTAGAAAACCACAGGCACAGAATTATCCTCAAATTAAAACTTCCACACGGAAGATCACTTACCGAATTTATCAACTCTATTTAAATTTTTACATGTCTTCTCTGTTCTAAACTTACCCCTACGCAATATCTACTCAAACCCGATTTACATGTTGACCTGCTGAATTTATCTAAGCAAGTTTGCATCAGCTATGAAAAATCATATTAATAAAAAAACTATGCAAACAAGAAAATCCAATTATTCTGATTTACAGTCGGAAAGTTCAAACAGGGTAATTCTAAATTCTATTATCGAAGGGATGAACCCGCGCTTTACGCGGAGCATAAAAACAGAGTTTTCTATGCTTACAACTGATGAAATCGCAATTTGTTCACTTATGAAATCAGGTTTTACAGATGAGAAAATCTGCGAATACCTTAATCTTACCTTAAAAAACCTTAATGAAAGCTATAGATCGATAATCACCAAAACATCATCAGAACCGAAAAAAGTTTTAAAAAATTTAATAAAAGCATTTTAATGAGGAGAAATTAATATGAAAAATTTTCTTTATTTAACCATAATCACTTTTCTTTGTGTAAGCATTGAATCTCAGCCTGTTCAGTTTCAGTGGTTACAAACCGTAAATGGCGGAAGCGGTTCCTTTTCCCAGAACGTTGATAAAATCGTGACCGATTTATACGGTAATATATATACAACCGGAGCTATCTCACAACCCACAAGTGGTAGGTTATATGTCAGGAAAACTACACCCACTGGAGCAGTAAATTGGACATATATTTATCCCAATAAAAGCTGGGGAAGGGATGTTATAATTGATACTTTGGGGAATGTATATGCAACAGGTGTGGATATTGTTGGCAGTGAAGAGGAGATAGTTGTTGTTAAATTAAATAACTCCGGTCAGACGCAATGGATTTATAAAACGAACTGCAGTGTTTTAGGCGGAAGTCAGGGTGTTAAGTTAGCTCTCTCATCAAATCAGAACAGTATTTTTGTAACCGGAAAATATTCGGTTCCAGATAATTCAACAGATATTGCAGTCATCAGTATTAATACATCAACCGGAGCTGAGAGATGGCTTCGTTCATACACTAACTATAGAGATGATACACCGATTGATATGAAAGTTATGCGGTTTAATGCAGTTAAAGATTATGTATATGTAACCGGAATTCTAAATATGTCAAGTGATCAAGATATGGTATCATTTGTAATTGAAGCAACGGATATAGCAAGCGCAATTATAGGTTTTGCAGAATACAACAGCGGCGGGCAAAATAATGATTCACCGTGTGGGATTATTCCCACCACAGAAAATTTTAGTTTTTATGTTGCCGGTGTCAGTTCTGTATATAGTTCCAATTTACGTAATATCAAATTGTTTAAATATAATTGGATGGGGGATACTCTTTGGACAAGAACGTATCCTTATACAAATCTGTTTCCATTTCAATACTTTCCGGAAGGTTTATTTGAAATGGATAAAGACAACAATCTGATTATCGGTGGGACAAAAGACTCAATTGGCGGTAGTATGAGAGATTTAAGAATAATTAAGTATAATTCCTCCGGAACTTTACTCTGGAGCTCTACATTTGAGAGACCCGCCGATTATGACCAATGTACCGGTATTTGTGTTGACGACTCAAATAATATATATGCTAATGTAGAAACGTATTTGCCGGCATACCAAAAAAATATTGGTATTTATAAATATGATAAAAACGGGAATCTGAGGTGGAATCAGTATTATACCGGATTGAATAATTCAACAATAAGCTCTTCGATAACTGTAGATAAGTATTTTAATGTTTATGCAGGAGGTTGGGGCAGCCCAACAATTGGTGTTCTATTGAAGTATTCACAGGGTTATAACAGCATTACCAGTTATCAGCACACCAATCTCAACCTGCCGATTCCAGACCCTGGGAATGTATCTGATACTATATACGTATCCAATGATAATCCGCTGCTTACTTTGACGGATGTCAACGTTACAATTGATACTGTAATTCACTCAAACGTAAGCGACCTGGAATTTTACCTCATTCACGATGGAATCACAGATACATTAATTTACCAGGTCGGCGGTTCAGGCGATAATTTTATCAGAACTACATTGAATGATTCAGCTTCAACATCAATTGCAGTAGGGACTGCACCCTTTACCGGCAGCTTTAAACCATCTAAACCGTTAAATATTTTCAACAGCGGAAATCATTCGGGAGCATGGATACTTAATGTATATGACAGACTTTCAGGCAATACAGGTACCTTAAAAGCGTGGAGCATACAATTAGTTTTTCTCTCACCAACTGGTATAAATACAGTTAATGGCAATGTGCCGGACCAGTTTTCTCTTTCTCAAAACTATCCCAATCCGTTTAACCCTGCAACGAAGATAAGATTTTCAATACCCAATGTAGCCTCAAGCTTAAGCTTGAACAATGTTACACTGAAAGTTTACGATTTGCTCGGCCGTGAGGTTTTAACCCTTGTGAACGAACAGCTAAAGCCGGGAACCTATGAAGTTGATTTTGATGGCAGCAGATTTTCAAGCGGAGTTTATTTCTATAAGCTGGCTACAGATGCTTTCGTGCAGACGAAGAAGATGATTCTGGTGAAATAATTATTAAAGTTAATTACATGTGGTGTCAGGGTTATGCTCTGACACCACAAAATAATAACAGAGTGAAAAAACCTTTATCCATTAACTTATTGAGAAAGGAGAAAAAAGCGGATGGCGCTTTATAATCTGATTTCGGTTTTCCCCCGTTGTTGGCGTTGCCTGATTTGTTCTTAAGTTCACCAACAACTAATTTATATAATTCCTGCCGGCGCCGTTGCTCCCGCCTGTACGCCTGCCTGCTGCAGGCAGGGGCAGGCAGGCAGGGGCAGGCAGGCAGGCGTGAAATTAGCGGCTGAATCTTTTCTTTCGCAAATTTTGACTTGCATATGTAAATATCATATATTATATTAATAAATATGCATAATGCATATAATATAAAGGGGCATTGGTGTATCATTTGAGAAAAACATCTGGTTTGAGAATTTTTGCGATTCTGTCATTTAATCAGCATTCTCGCGTCTCAAACGAAAAAAACGCTGTTACAAATGAGCAGGATTGCATATTACCTGTCGGAAAATGTGCTGATCTCAGCCCTTTGCGCTGGACTGATTGCGAAAATTCGTCGCAATCAACAAAAACCTGTCCGGCGCACTAAAAAAAACCGCGCAAACTGTCGGATTGTCCAGTATATCGCTGATGAAAAAAATCAAAAGCCTTTGTCCCCTCCTTGCTGAGGCTGTCTCAAAAGTACCATTTTTCGGTGGCACAGACATTCTTGTCTGTGATCGTTAAACATAAATGAGGTTTTCGACAGACAGGAATGCCTGTCCCACTGGTTTTGAGTCAGCCTCTGCTAAGGAGGGTTAGTCCGGCGGCTGCCGGACAGGGTGGGGCATTTGATTTTGCTTTTAGAAGCTAAACCCCCATTTTTGAATAACGTTGGAAATAAACTTACTTCCAGTTGTGGTTTCACGAAAAAATGAAAATTTTGTTCCCCCCTTTTCAGAGGCAATGGGGGGAAAAGCTAGAAAGCACATTCAAAGTAGTTTTTTGCTTTTGTTTGCGGCTTAGCGGCTTAGCGTCTTAGCGGTTAAGGCTTTTGATTTTGATGATCTCTGTGTCCTTTGTGGTGAATGCTATTGATTTTGCTCTTGATCAAGGCTTTACCCCCTCTAACTGCACTGCCCCCCAAAAAGAGGACAGAAAAATAATAGGAGATAGGTTATATTAAAGGGGGTAAGAAATGAAAAGAAGTAACACCAAGAGATATAATTCAGCATTTAGGCTGAAAGCAGTAAAACTTAAACTGGAGTCAGGT
>JAIOIK010000203.1 GCA_019912545.1 Ignavibacteria bacterium
TTTTTTTTTGTTTTCCTTTTTTTGCTTTATACTTTTTAACTTGGGAGGCTGTCTTAAAACCAGTGGGAGAGACCCGCCTGTACGGGCAAGCATTCCTGTCTGTCGAAAACCTCATTTATGTTTATCGATCACAGACAAGAATGTCTGTGGCACTGAAAAATGGTACTTTTGAGACAGCCTCAAGCTTTAGACATTTTACTTCTTCTGCAGTTTTTCAAGCATTTTTTTTGCATTCGGATTATCCGGCTGCATATCAAGCACCTTCTTATACAAAGATATTGCCTTTTCGTTATCGCCTTTGTTCATATATGCTTCTGCAAGGCTATCCCAAACATTCGGGAAATCGGGAAACAGCCTGGTATTGAGCAGGAATACTTCTAAAGCAAGGTCAATTTTACCGTTTCCCATCAACGAGTAGCCAAACATATTAAGATGAAAAGGCCTGTATTCCATATCGTTTTCTTCAACAAGGCTTTTCAACTGACTACCTAGCTCATCGGCGCCTTTTTTAGTGAGGATAGCATAAAAAGTCATATCTAATGAAATGCGCGGTTCAGGATAGCTTTCCCCTTTGAGTATTTTGCTGAATCTCATTTCAACTTCTTCAGCGGCATGGGCAAAGTTTGAGAGTATCAGCAGGGAGTAACCGTCATCATATTGTGCCACTATGGAATTCCATGCCTCTGTTCCGCCGGCTCTTATGCCAAGTCCCATAATCTTTGTGCTCCGGAGTTCGTTATCAAATTTCAGTAAATCACCTATACTCATGAAAATCCCGCCTGCAGGTGATGGCATATAATGAAACGGCTGTGATCTTTTGGTGCCGTCATAGTTTATGAACGTTCCTGCTGCAGTTCCCTTTATAACATCGCCTATCTGCCTGTAGTAACTGTCTTTCATCCCCAGTGGTATAAAAAAGCGCTCCTTCAGGTTTTCAGGATATGGCTTCCCGGTAACTTTTTCAATTATTGCGCCAAGCACTACATAGCCTGAGTTTGAATACTCCTGTCCCGTACCCGGTTCAAAAAGAAGCGGTTCGTCTTTTATTATTTCCAGAAAATCATTGACCGTCTTAAATCTTTCTAAGTTTTCATTGAATTCAGGATTTCGGGTATAATCATTCAATCCTGCCTTCATTTCGATCAGCATGGCAATTGTGATCTTATCATCGCGCTCATCATTATAAAGCTTAATGTACTTTCCCAAATTGTCGGATTTATTCAGCTTACCTTCTTTTTCAAGCTGGTTAATCATCGATTGGGTGAACATTTTGTTGATAGATGCGATATTGAAAAGTGTTGAAGTTGTTACCGGTATTTTATTTTCCCAGTCAGCGTAACCATATGATTTTTCAAAAAGAGAGACGCCGTCTTTTGCAAGCAAAACGACTCCCGAAAACAAGCCCACCTTATCATATTTGTTCATTAACTCATCAAGTTTACCGGCATACTCGTTGCTGTTGGAAATTGATGAAAGAAGCAGTAAAAAGAGGACTCCGGAGAGAATTTTTTTCATATAAATTTTGAGCTTTATGTTTTATGAAGTTAGGTTTATAATCTAATATGATGTATATCTGCTTCAAAAAGTCGCATTCAGTATCGAGTTAATTCATAATTTTTTTGATTTCGTTATTGTTATTTTACCCGGTTGTATCAAAGAAATCTATGAAACTGCGCCGTCAGATACTGCTTAAAATTAAAGATGTAGATAGTGAAGATTTGTATTTTTATATTTAGATTATTAATAAATCTAAACAGATCTGACCGGGCAGCATGTTCTACCAAAACCGAAAATTTCATTTTCGAGTGATTTATACAGCATTTCTGCTGCTTTTTACAATTACAGTAAATTCACAACACCGCCAGATCGATTTCCAGAAGCTGACTATAGATAATGGTTTATCACAGAATACAGTGCTTTCCATTATGCAGGATAAAAAGGGCTTTATGTGGTTTGGAACCCAGGACGGGCTGAACAGGTTTGACGGTTATGAGTTCAGGGTTTTCAGAAATGATCCTTCAGATAAGAATACTCTCAGCAATAATTATGTTTGGGATGTATTCCAGGATTCGGAAGGAATAATATGGATTGCGACCTTTGGAGGCGGGCTTAATTTTTTCGATCCGCTTACCGAGAAATTCGGAAAATATGCCGCAGTACCGGGTGATAATAATTCACTTTCCAGTAACCGGCTGTTTGCAATTGCAGAATATCCTTTGGGAGTGATTTGGGCAGGCTCAAATGACGGGCTAAACAGACTGGAAAAATCAACCGGAACTATCAACTCTTTTTTTAACAGACATGAAAGAAATGATGAACTTACCGGATACTTTATTGGCTCGGTTGTGAGTTCAGAAGATGGTAATATCTGGTTTGCAGGCGATAGCTCCCTGACACGCTTTAACACCAAAGATAATAGTTTTGTACAACTCACGGCCTCTCCCTATGGCTCAGGTATAGATTATTCAGGCGCATATAACCTCTCATATTTAAATAAGAAACTTTTCTTCACATGCAATCAGGGTGTTGTTTCAATAGACCTGTTGAAGAATAAAGATACACTTTTGCTCAAGATTGCTGATCTTCATTTCAACAGCCCTATAACTTCGTTTACTTCATTTTTGCCCGATAGCGAGTTTCATTTCTGGATAGGCACTACCGAAGGACTTGTTTTTGTTGATATACTAACCGGAAAGAAGGAGTTATATTCACACAAGGCGGATAATCCCAAGAGCATTTCATACAATCTTTTGGTTTCCCTGTACCGCTCATCTGATAAAGTTTTATGGGCCGGGACGAGGATGGGCTTAAATGCTGTTTATAAAACCGATCCCGGTTTTAAATCGCCGGTGTTTAATCCTGATAGTGAAAACCGCAGGCAGCAAAGCACTCTATCAATAATCGAAGACCAAAACGGTGTAATCTGGGAGGGTACTTCCGGTGGAATAAATTTATTTGAGAGAAGAAACGGTGTTCTTACCAAACTAAATGTAACCATTGGAAATGCCGGGGATAATGAGTTGTATATACTTTCATTAAAAGCTCTCAAAAACGGTTCTATCCTTGCAGGAACGAGGAGAAAAGGACTGTTCGAGATCAAACTATCTCAAAATTCAACTCGATATAAGGCTGTAATTAGCAAGGTCAATCTTCCCGGTATTGATACAGAAAATCTTTCGGTACACAGTATATTCCAAACCAGGGATGGCAGGATATGGCTTGGCACAGGCGGCGCAGGACTCATCATATATGAGCAGGGAAACAAAATTGCAAAACAATACTACAGGGGAGAAAAGAACAAAGTACCTTCACATTCGTATATTTTTTCAATTTTGGAGGATTCGTTTGGAAATATATGGCTGGGTACAGCAAGCGGGGGTTTGAATTTATTTGATGAAGTATCCGGGAGATTCTTGTACCTCCAGCATGATCCTTCAAATGAATTCAGTTTATCAAATAATTTAGTCTTATCACTCTTCGAAGATGACAAAGGCAGCTTATGGGCGGGGACATCAGCCGGTCTGAATAAATTCACCCTCGATCTCAAAGAAAATATTATGAGCCATTTTTCAGTTGATTCCGGCCAGAAGCATGATTCATTGTTTATCAAATACGGAATTAAAAACGGCTTCCCGAATGAAGTCATATACGGCATTATACAGGATGAAAATAGTGAATTTTGGCTGAGTACTAACAAAGGGCTTGTGTGTTTTAGTAATGCTGCAGGTACAGTAATAAAGAGCTATGATGTTTCAGACGGGCTTTTGAATAACGAGTATAACCAGAATGCATATTTCAGGTCTCTAACAGGAGAAATATTCTTTGGAGGCTCTGGCGGAGTGAATTATTTCAGTCCAAATGAGCTTTACCCGAATTTAAAGGGACCGCAAGTAGAGATAACAGGATTCAGATTATACAATGAACGGAATGAAGGACTTTCAATCGGCAAATACGGATTCATTCTTCCCGGCAGTATAAGTTATCTTAATGAACTTGAGCTTGAATATTTCCATAAAGTTTTGACTTTTGAATTTGCGGCTTTGGGCTACCAGAATCCTGAGAAGAACACTTATAAGTATATGCTTGAGGGATTTGATAATGATTGGGTAAATGCAGGCAATACACGAACAGCAACTTATACAAATCTTGATGCGGGTGAATACACTTTCAGGGTAATTGCGGCAAATAATGACGGAGTTTGGAATGAAAACGGGACTTCGATAATTCTAAGGGTAGGTCCTGCACCCTGGCTGAGCTGGTATGCTTATACTTTTTACGTGTTGTGTTTTTTGTTTGCAGGGTACGGTTTCATCAGGTACCGGGTAAAAGCTGCGACAAGGGAGCTTGTAGTGAAGTCAAGAATCGAAAAAGCAAAAACAGAAGAACGCGAGAGATTCAGAAAAGAAGCATCCGGTGATTTTCATGATGAAGCCGGCAGTAAACTGACAAAGATCAATTTGTATGCCGAGCTTGCAAAAATGAATTCAGGAAAAGATGAAACGGTTGAGGAGTACCTTCAGAAGATCGAACAGAATTCAAAAGAACTGTCATCGGGAATGCGTGATTTTATATGGGCAATGGACCCTGAAAAAGACACTTTGTTTGATACAATTATGAGGCTGAAGGATTTTGGGGATGATTTGTTCAAAGCAAGGGGCATAAATTTCACCGTAAGCAAGGTGGAGCGCAGATTGTCAGAAATTCCTTTCCCAATGGATGCCAGAAGAGCAGTGACCCTGATATTTAAAGAAGCAATGAATAATTGTTTTAAGCATGCCTCTGCTAAAAATGTTGAACTTTCGGTGAACTTGAGTGAAAATATTATTGAGATAATACTCAAAGATGACGGTAAAGGCCTATCAACATCGGAGAATATTTCCGCAGAAAGGAATGCAGTAAAGGGGTATGGATTGAAAAATATGAAAACCAGGTCAGATAAGTGCAAAGCTGAACTCAGCATAACGGGTTCTGAAGGCCATGGTACTGAAATATGTTTTAAATACAGAATACAACAAATGGGTAATTGAAACATATTTGTAAAGGAATTATTATTGAATTCAAAAATGGAAGAAAATAAAAATATTGAAGTTGCAATTGTAGAAGATGATGATGAGATCAGGCTTTCATTGCAGAAGATCATTGATGGATCGCAGGGATTCAGTTGCAGATCTGTTTTTACAGACTGTGAAAGCGCAGTCAAATTCCTGGAGTCATCCCCGCCTGATGTTATTCTGATGGATATAGAGCTTCCGGGAATGAACGGTATTGAAGGGGTTAGAAGGCTGTACAGAAAAGAAGGCACTTCAGATTTTATCATGCTAACTATAAAGGATGATGATGAGTCAATCTTTCAATCTCTATGTTCAGGTGCAGTTGGCTACTTATTGAAAGACACTCCGCCTGCAAGGATTCTTGAATCCATCAGGGAAGTCAGGGAAGGCGGGTCACCAGTATCACCTTCAGTAGCCAGGAAGATCACCAGGTCATTTATGCCCTCAGATGAAAGCCCATTATCACAAAGAGAAACGGAAATACTCGAAAAGCTCTGTGACGGGCATAATTATAACGTAATTGCTGATAATTTGTTCATAAGCGGCCATACAGTGCGGGCGCATATTAAGAATATATACCGCAAACTGCAGGTAAACTCCAGGGCGGCAGCCGTAAAAAAAGCGTTGCAGGACAAATTAGTTTGAAATTGATTGAATTGCACTATTTTACCTCATATGGGTAATTGTTCGGTATTTTAATGCCTCATATTTTTGTTATAGAAAAATTTACCAAATAATAAAATATGAAGGAATATGAAAAAATCAACAATAATTATCCTGCTGTTATTTTTTGCTTTCATTCTTGCCTCATGTGATAATGCTTCAACCAACAATAATCCTAACGGCAATAATAATACTCTTCCGGATGCGGTATTCAATGCGAGCGTATCGGGTGATTACTCCGAACAGTGGAATTTACTGGTTACCGGTAATTACCTTAATACGCAAACATCCCAGATAATCAATGGCGGTTATACAACAAGCAGCAACCTTATGATACTGACTGCAACAAAATCCGCCGGTGCATCAATCACAATAAATGCTCACACAGGCGGAGTTGATACAGGTTCGTTCAGTTTGAACACCAGCAATATGGATATCGGCAGTTATAACAATCCTGGAATCGGTGCCAGCGGCTTTGTTTCCACCGGCGGGAATATCAGGATAACAAAAAAGGAATACCTGCAGACAGTGGGTAATGATTTTGACTGGTTTGTTGACGGGACTTTTTTCATGACGATGCAGAACCAGGACAATCCACCTAAGACAGTCGCAATTTCCGGAAGCTTCACCTCAATGCATATTTCTCCTGAGTCTGCGCCATGAATGTAAACAGAAATCTAATGCTGATAAAACTTTTCGGACTCTTTTTTGTTCATATGTTAATCTCAGCTGAGATAATTTCCCAGGATTTGCCCGGGAGTAAAGATTACCCTGTAATTTCCAGGTTTCCGGGAAGTTTGATAGAATATTACGAAGAACAAAAATACAGCATATATACTATTGCCGAAGGCCCGGTTACGGGCTACAAAACAATAACAGACCAGGAAAAAGTTGAAGGAGAGTTTACGAGGATCTATTATTCTTTGAAAGGGACCATAACTTTAACTGAGATCTATCGGAATTACATTACTGCATTCAATGAAAAAGGGTTCACTTACCTTGCCGAAGGAGTAGACGATAAAAGAAATGTTTCAGGGAAAGTGGGAGGAAAGATGTTTCTTGATGCAGCATATATGAATAACCCGTTCCCTTCAAGCAGCGGAATAAAACTGCTGCATAATTCAGCAACATCGGGAGGTTCCTTTTATATTGCGGCTTCACAAAAACGTGATAATTCTGTACTGTATATAATTATTTCGGGTAATCATTACTCAAATGATGAAAAAGTACTTTTGATGGATGTAATTGAAACAACAAAGATGGATGACGGCCAGGTGGTTATTGATGCCCGCGAAATGCTTAAAGGCATAAAGGCCGAAGGCAAAATTGCACTTTATGGAATACATTTTGACGTAAACAGATATGAGGTTAAACCTGATTCCAAACCGGCATTAGATGAGATCGCAAAGCTGCTTCAGGAAAATACCGGGATGAACATTTATATTGTTGGCCATACAGATATGGATGGCACATTTGAGCACAATATGCAGCTATCCCAAAATCGTGCGGAATCAATTGTAAACGAACTTGTTTCAAAATACAGCGTTGATCCTTCAAGAGTCACAGCAAAAGGAGTAGGTCCGCTTGCGCCAGTATCAAGTAATTCAAACGATGCAGGAAAAACGCTTAATAGGAGAGTTGAGCTTGTGGAAAAGTGACTTTTGGTTATCACACTTAAACTGCTTTTTCTTTGGGTGAAACTGATGAAGTTTCACCTTTTTTCTTTCCTGTTAATTCATCTCAATACTCATTATTTTACGTTTAATTATCGTATGTTGAAATGGATAGTGCTATATTAGTATTTGCCGTCATTGGAGTTTTGATGTTTGCAGCCTACCTTTTTTTTATCATAAAAACATCTTATGATGACGAAAAGAAAAAAAAGCAGGATAAGCTTAAACTTAACGGCAAAGGATGAAGGTTTTTCAAAAGGAGTTTTCCCTAAAGCCCAGGCCGAGAGGATTTCACATAATAACAGATGAAATCTTAAGCCACATTCCAGAGCTGAAGGAAACAGCCGTTGGTTTGTGCAGCGTTTTTATCAAGCATACTTCTGCATCGCTATCTATAAATGAAAACGCTGATCCCTCTGTTCGTACTGATATGGAAACCCATTTCAATATAATGGTACCCGAAGATGCTGATCATTATGAGCATTCGTTTGAAGGCCCTGACGATATGACATCGCATATTAAGACTTCAATACTCGGAAGCAGCCTTAATATTCCGGTCACAGGCGGTAAGCTAAACCTAGGCACATGGCAGGGCATCTATCTATGCGAACACCGCAATCACGGCGGGAGTAGGAAATTGGTTGTAACTTTAATGGGAATATGATATTTTTGTGGTGAAGCAAAACATTTCACACAAACCCTCACTTTAATAATAATAAAAGCCTTCTGTTCCGTTTTTGATACAAATTCTCAATTAATAAGGATATTAGTCCGTTAATTGAATATTTCGATATTTCCCAAAAGCTTTTTTGGGATATTTTATAAACTAATAATTAAAGGAAAATCATGAAAAAATTAGTTTACATTTTTATTTTGTTTTTTGCTGTGCTTTTACTCCGGGAAAGCATTTACGCTCAAAATATCAATAAAAATGTTACTGAAGAAAAAGCCCTCAATTCAGAACTAATTAAATCTGATAAACAAAAAAGCATCGAAGCTGAGCTGACGCGTTTAAAGCATGAAGATAATTCTGCGAATCTTGGAAGGATGCTTCAGTTAAACACTGAGCTTGAACAATTAACAGGAAATAATTCAACCTTGCCATCGCCAGTTTCCGGGGGCGTTCTGCGCTATGTTGAAAAACCGGAAGTATTTTCCAACAGCACTGAATTTATTAACAATAAATTAATATACAATAATGCCGGGCAGGTCAGAGTGATTGCCGGGGCCGTTGAGCAAAGGGGAAGTACTGCGGGAAAGATATGGGCTATTGTAATGTATTCCGCAGATACCCTGAGTCCTGATACCCTTAAGGTCTATTATTCGGTAAACGGAGGATCAAGCTGGGTTCAGTATGTATCTGGGAATATTAACCCGGGAGATGAGCTATCATTTGACGATATGGATTTAGAACTTATCGAAAATGTAAGCGGACAAAAATATCTTTGGGCAACATTTGGCTATAAAAGATATCATACTGGACTTGGCAATGTATCCAGATATGCAGTTGGCTCATTTGTGCTGCAGGTACCTTCGCTAAACGGGAACTTTGCCAATATAATGGTATGGCCAGGGGCTGATTCACTTAAGCGATATTATGATCTGAGAATTACTTCCGATAATGCGAGATATCTGAATACTCCGTACCTTTATTTTGCATGTTCGTTTGATTCACTGGACGGACTTGGCAACAGGGTTTATTCACAAAAGTATGCAAGATGCTTGACCCCATATTCGCCTGCTGTGCCCTCGATCTCTTTCATGGATCCTGTATTTTTCAGGAAAGAAGTATCACCAAATCCAAATTATTTAAGTACCGTATATACTGATATTGCATATTTCTATAATGGCTTAGATTCTGTTATAGTTTCTTACTCAGGGGGACTGGACAGCAGCAAGCTTTATTTTGCAAAAGCCGATATAAACGGCAATCCGCCAGTAACTTCAATAGGACCCGCCGGCGGAAGCGAGCCGGGTGCATTTAAAACTTATGGCAGGCTGTCATCAAACGGAAATGATAACGGTTCAATTGTCTGCGTCTTCAGGCAGTTTAATGCAGGCCAATGGAATGTTAAATGGTTCCGTTCATCTGTATTTGGAAATTTCGGAGCAGTGTTTAATGAAAGCGTGCTTTGGGGCAGTCCGGTAAATGTGAACTACCATCCTGAGATAGTTGGTGTCAGAAACGGAAATACACATTATGTATCATTCTTAACGGATGCGGCGACTGACAGCATTCATTACATATCGGTGAATTCAGCAGGCACTACTACGCATAATTCAAAGATGAATTTCTTTTCATCCGCAAATGAAATTGCCCCAAAAGCTCTGTTCAGATATGTTGATAATGACAGCTGCCTTTTATTATACTCTGAAGAAGGCCCTGATAACATTTACTCGGCAAGCGGATGTTCAGGCGACCCGATCGGCCTGGTAAATAATCAGTTACCGGTCAGGTTTGAACTTTCGCAAAATTATCCAAATCCTTTTAACCCGGTTACGAATATCGGATTTTGGAATGCGGATTTCGGATTGGTGTCGTTAAAAATATATGATATTACTGGAAGAGAAATCGCAATACTTCTAAATCAGGAATTAAAACCGGGCGCTTATAACGTGGATTTTGACGGTGGAAATTTGGGCAGCGGTGTATATTTTTACAGACTGGAGACTGAGAGTTTTAGTGATACCAAGAAGATGGTGCTTGTTAAGTGACTTAAATAGATTGATGTTTGTACTATGAAAATGATATTTGTTCTTGCTTCATTGACTTTGTTTCATTTTCTATATTCTCAAAACTCAAAATTTCCGGATGGCCCTCTATTATCCCTGAAACTTGGCTATCACACAAAAGATAGGAGTCCTGTTAGCTATTACTCAGCAGATAATCCATTATTATACTTTGCATTTAAGATAGGTTATGGTTTCGTCATTAACCTAAATTTCCTGGTCTCAGCAGAAGCAGGGTATCTTGGATTTTCCGAATTCAAAATTCAAGGGAGCACCGGAACCAGCAAGTTTTTTCAGTTCAGGACAGGTATTAACTATGTTTTCGAAAGTAGACAGTCGAAATAACTTAAAAGTGTTAAAGAATTTTATCGAAATTGGTCAAATTTTGGACTAAGTTTTCGTCTTATAATCGATTTTTGCATATATTGAGCTAAGTACACGACACTGAAGATGACGAAAGTGAGATATCAATCAGGATTTAATTCTGAAATTGTCTTAAAATTATGAATAAAACACATAATCTTTGTTTTGTGGCATGAGATATCCATCTGATGCACGTCAACCTGTTGCAGCATGTCAAGCAAATACGTGACGTCACAATACATATTAAACATATGATTTGCTTATATTTATAGCATTTTTGGTGTCATGTACTGAGTATATTGAGACTACTAAAGATTTATCCTGATTAATTAGAGAAAAACAATATATATTTGTAATGATGTAATTTTGTTTTTCTTAACATCTGAGCAGACTTCAGGTTTTTTGTCCTCTTCATCCATCCGGTATATGTTTAATACATTTTTATTGTTTCATATTCTATAACTATCATTTAACATACCAATGATGAAGGCTATCGTTACAATTTTCTTCTTACTGGCAACCCTTAGCACATTCCCGCAAGTCGGGTTCAGCCCTAAAATTGACTCAATTTCAAATTTAGTAACAACACAATCACTATCTAAATTGACCAGAGAATTATCCGGAGATACATCAACTATAATCGGAGGATTGACTTACACAATTCTTTCTAGGAATGCAGATTCTCCGCATAATCCAAAAGCTGCGCAGTTCATTCTCGAAAGGTTCCAAAGCTTTGGTTTAAGTGCCCGTTATATGAACTATCGTGCAACAGGTACAAACGTAATTGCAACTAAGCTGGGTTCGAAGTATCCTGGTAAGCAATACATAATTTGCGGGCATTATGATAATATGCCAACCGGTGCGCTTGCTCCGGGTGCAGATGATAATGCTTCTGGCACTTGCTCTGTACTTGAAGCAGCCAGGCTCCTTGCTCCTTATACTTTCGATTATACGCTGATCTTTATAGCTTTTGATGAAGAAGAATCCGGATTAATCGGCAGCCATGCTTATGCGGATTCATCTTACTATAAAGGTGATTCAATTCTTGGTGTACTGAATTTTGATATGATAGCATGGGATGGAAATAATGATAACAAAATCAATATTTATTCGAACAATAATTCAGTTTCATTTGCAGATATTGCCAGGTTTTCATTTAATGTGTATCAGCCGGTGTTGGATGTTGTTTTTGTTGTTAGCAATATGTCTGGAAGCGACCATTATTATTTCTGGCAAAGGGGGTATAAGGCTATTTGTGGAATTGAATTGACCAGCGATTTTAATCCATATTATCATACAGTAAATGATAATTTTTCACATGTAAACATGCCATACTTCCTCAAGTTCACCAAAGCTGTTCTTGCTTCACTGATGACTTTTGGATGGGATTATACGATTAATTTCAATCATACCCCTATCGTTGCAACTCCTGAAACGACACCAAGAGTAGCAACAGTGGTAATAAATTCAATGCATAGAATAAAGAAACTTGTCAATGGTCCCAGGCTGTATTACAGGGTGAATGGTGGTTCATTCAATTCTCTCAATTTCAACTATAATAATTTAGATACCTTTAAATTTACCATACCGGGGCAAAGTATCGGTTCAATTGTTGATTATTATTATGCAGCACAGGATTCTCTAGCCAATTTTGTTGGCACCATGCCGCTTGGCGGCAGAGGCCTGAATCCGCCCGGAACTATAGCCCCGCCGGCTTTTCTGCAATATACTGTGATTAATGAAATCGCATCAAATAATGAACCGGCTGTGTATAAACTGGATCAAAACTATCCAAATCCGTTTAACCCTAGTACTAATATTGAGTTTACTCTGGGAGCCATGAGTAATGTTCGAATTGTCATTAGTGATATGCTAGGTAAAGAGGTAATAGAACTCCTGAATCAAAGATACCCGGCAGGTTCACATAAAGTGATGTTTGATGGTAAGCATTATTCGTCCGGAGTGTATTATTATTCAATGTTCGTTGAGGGCACTCTGATCGAAACAAAAAAGATGATGCTGTTAAAATAGCGTATTCGTTTTTTGCCTGCCAAACTGCTTAAATGCAGGCAGGAAATCCCGCTAAAGTGTGGCTGATAGAATGATAAAAATTAAATTTGTTTCATTTTCTATATTCTTAAGAGGCATTCTTAATTGGTTAATTTAAGTATGGTATCATTAGCTTGTAATATGTATATTTTATCAGAAAATGAAATGGATTATTGTAATATTATTTATCATAACTCCTTATGGCATTATGGGGCAGCTATTATTTGATAAGAACTTTGACGGCGGCTCTTTGGATTCTTCGTACCTTGCAGAAGGATTCTGGAATGTCAACTACTCTACATCACTGCATTTCAGGGTAATTGGTTGTACATCACTAAACCCTGTTTTCAGAATATGGGTAAACCCTAACTGGACATGGCACTTCAGGGCAACACACCGGATGGTGTGGAAGTACAATTCATCTTCATCATATTCCTACATGGATACGGCATGGGTAAGCGGCGGGTATTATCATTTCAGAAATGATACAGCTTTCAGTTCTGATACAATATTTATTGCTTATCTTTTTCCGTTTTCATACAATGAAATGGTTTATTACATCAATACGATACAAACAAACCAATGGATACGCAATGCAGGGGTAAGAGGTCATTCAGTATTAGGAAGAAATATTTACGGCTATGAAATCACAAATCCTTCAATTCCTGATTCTTCAAAAAAAAGGATTGTGATAACGGCAAGGCAGCACCCTTATGAAACTCTTGGACAGCATATTTGTTTGGGATTAAGCGACTATCTTGTTAATTCAACTGATACGTTTGCCGTTTGGTTAAGAAATAACTGCATTTTTTATTTTTACCCTATGGTAAATCCTGATGGCGTATACTTAGGGTTGAATACTGACACTTATCAGGGGTATAATCCCAACAGATTTTGGTTTAACGGTGATACGGTTTCAAATCCTTCTCCCTGCAGAGAAACAAATGTTGTAAGGCAGGATATATGGCAAAGGACAGGAAACAGGGTTTATTACAGTTTTGATATGCACTCAAACGCCGGAAGCCTGATTTATTATTACTGCGGATTGAGGACTGCTCCGGAACCCTTCAAAAGTATGGCTTTTGATATTGTTGCAAATATTAGAAAAAGCGACAGCCTGATTAATGACGGAAATATTCTTATGCCTTCAGATATGGCATGCGATACTTATCAGAGCACAAACTGGTACGCTGATTTCTGGCTGTGGAACAACAGGCAGGCAGTCGCATTTACGCTTGAAAGCGCAACCGTCCCGCCGCAATCATTAACGCGGACAAGAAACATCGGAATTGCAATTGCTAGAGGAATATATCTCTCCTTAAGAAACCAGCTTACCGGAATTCAAACGGCATCAACTGGAATACCGGCACAATTTT
This sequence comes from Ignavibacteria bacterium, assembly GCA_019912545.1. Taxonomy (GTDB): domain Bacteria; phylum Bacteroidota; class Ignavibacteria; order Tepidaquicellales; family OLB5; genus OLB5. The sequence continues at coordinate 13,906 of JAIOIK010000203.1, forward strand.
CATTATCACAAAACTATCCAAATCCGTTTAACCCAAATACTAATATTGAGTTTACTCTTGGAGCTATGAGAAATATCAGGATAGTAATTAACGATGTTCTCGGAAGAGAAGTTATTGAGCTGTTGAATCAAAGATACCCGGCAGGTTCACATAGAGTGATGTTTGATGGTAAGCATTATTCATCCGGTGTGTATTATTATTCAATGTTCGTTGAGGGCACTCTGCTTGAAACAAAAAAGATGCTATTGATCAAGTAATTATTGATCTAAACTACAAAGCCCAATTCGATTCGGGCTTTGTTTCTTTTTTTCTTCTCCTTAAAATCCACGTATCTACTTCGAAAACGCAACATAGATCGTATCGCTCATTCCGCACTCAAGCTTGGTTTTTGTAACGTAGTTTATTGTTTTTGGGTCAATATAATCCGGGTCCAGGTATTCAGCCTTAACTTTTATTCTCTTGCCTGTATCTCCGGCCAAAGTAACAGTGTATGTTTTATTCTTGCCAACCAGCAAATTTCCTGAAGGGAATCCGTCAATAGTAAGGTTTATTTCAAAAAGCGAATTGTTAGCAATATATAAAAATGCATCACAGCCTGCTTTATCAGCAGAAGCTTCATTAGGCGTGAAAGCTAAAGTAATTATTGCAGCTGTTAACAGTATAATTGAAGTGTTTATTATTTTTTTCATATATCTACAGATTTAATTGTTCAAATTTAAGCAATGTAAAATCAATTTGAAACCAAATTACCATTACTGAATACCAAGCAAGTTCAAACCGTTATAAGTAATAAATGCCAGAACATATGCCATTACAGTATAAATAACAATTTGCAGCAAAGGGATCTTCCATGAAGCAGTTTCTTTCCTTGCTACGGCTACCGTAGAAAGACACTGCATTGCGAACATGAAATAAATTATGAGAGAAATAGTACTTGCCGTTGTGAACAGGGAGGCGCCTGAATCAGTCTTAGCGCCCTGCATTGTTGTCAATAGCGATTTTTGAATATTATCACCATCATCGCCCTCTTCAGTTATGTTAAAAGTGATTGCCATTGCACTGACAAACACTTCGCGGGCGGCGAAAGCAGATATGAGAGAAACACCAATCCTCCAATCCCAGCCCAGCGGTTTTAATATAGGCTCAAGTACATATTTACCGACTGTTGCGCCATAGGAAGTACTTAATCTTTCGGATTCTAACATCCTGCTTACCTGTTCTTCACTGTGTCCGGATTTTTTGCTTTCGGGTAGAACCGGATCAACATTCGGGAAATATGTAAGCGCCCAAAGCACTAAAGAAATTACAATAATTATCGGGCCTGCCTGCTTAACGTAAACCAGCGCTTTGTAATATGTGTTTTTCAGAATATTCCTGAATACAGGAATGCGGTAGGGAGGAAGCTCAAGCATAAAAGTGGATTTCTCGTTAGTCTTCTTAAACTTACTTATAACTCCTGCTGTAAATGCTCCGGCTATAATACTGAACAAATATAATGCCCCCATACCAATACCCGCTATCCACGGCTTATCGGGAGGAACAAGAAATGCAAGCAGAAGTGCATAAACCGGAAGCCTCGCGCTGCAGCTCATTAGTGGAATGACCATAATAGTCAAAAATCTTTCGCGCCTGTTTGAAATAGTCCTTGCCGCCATTATTGCCGGTATTGCACACGCATAACCTGATAGCATTGGTATAAATGACCTGCCGTTTAAGCCAAATTTTGTCAGCGGTTTGTCAATCAGCATTGCGGCCCTGGCAAGATACCCGGTATCTTCAAGGAGCCCGAGTAATATGAATAAAATTACTATCTGCGGGACAAAAACCATTACCGAGCCAAATCCGTTTATCAATCCATTGGTGATAAGATCACTGTACCATGTCCCTTCCGGCAGAGAGGAAGAAATAAGTTCAGCAAGACCGCTGAAACCGGTATCAATAATATCCATCAGCGGTTGTGCTATCCAGAATATTGAAGTAAATATTATCCCCATTGAGATAATGAATATCAATATCCCCCAAACAGGGTGCAAGAATATTTTATCAAGCCGCATTGAGTTCTTATCCGGCTTGCGTGATAGTGTATGGAAATTTTTCTTGTTTATCTCATCTATATCAAGCTTATGGGATAAATGCTCAATCACATTCCGTTCGGTATCCTCTGTGTAATCATAAAGCTTCGCAACATCTGCTTCTGTAGGATGATCAAGCTTATGGATTGATGCCTTATAATTTGGAATTGATTTATCTGCGTAAAGTTCTTCAGCCTGTCGGGCTAATTCCTGAATGCCTTCTCTTTTTGATCCGTTGACCCTAACCGCCGGAACTTTAAGAATACTCTTAAGTTTATCCAGTGAGATCTCAAAATCCTTCTTAGCCAGAAGGTCATTCATAGTTAGGGCCACAATTGTCTTAAAGCCTGTATCAATAACCTGCTTAACCAAAAAAAGCTGGCGCGAGAGTTGAGTGCAGTCACATGTCACTATCACAACATCGGGCAAACCAAATTTCGGGTGATTAAATAATCCGTTTATTGTTACTTCTTCGTCAGGTGAGCTTGGATTTAAGCTGATAATCCCCGGAGAGTCCATAATGTCTGAGTCAAAATCATACTTCTCCATCAGCTTGCCCATAGAATACTCAACAGTTGCGCCCGGATAGTTGGAGGTCTTGAAGTTAGAACCTGTTAAAGCATTGAATAAAGTAGTCTTGCCTGAGTTTGGCATTCCAATCAGCGCAATAACAGGACGTTTTATTTCTTTAGATTTTTTGTTTAGGGCCGCTGAATTATCATGGCAGTTTGCTGCCTTAGTTGTAAATGCCATTTGTGCTTATCTTTATACATTCGGCTTCGCTGGTTCTAAGTGCTATAATAGTACCTCTAACAGATACTGCCAGCGGATCTTTAAAAGGGGATTTTGCAACAACTGTAACTTCCTGACCGGGTGTAAAACCAAGTTCCATAAGCCTTAAGCAATGACAATGTATATCCAGGCAATCATCGCCAACAGAAGTTATGAGAGCTGTTTCACCTATTCCAAGTTCAGCAACCGATTTACCAGATATTTGAGGAATTTCTACCGTTATATTGTTCACTATTTTAATATAAGACTAAATATGTCCAATATTTAAGATAAATTCAATGCAAATAAAACGTAATATAATCAAAACTTTGCTTTGGTTTAATGGAAAAAAGCGATACTGGTCACATTTTGAAATAACAGTTATCCCCAAAAATAGAATGAAATCAGTGATAAAATAAACAAAAACCCCGCAGAACTAATCCCACGGGGCTGATGAATGAAGTTAACTCTTAATATAAGTTACTATTTGTTATTTAGTATTTGACCAAAATTCCCGAAGAATCGGGACTAAAATAAAATTGCTTTCGCTATTTTATTAGCAGCATTTTCTTGGTATCAGAAAACTTTCCGGCAGTTATGCTGTAATAGTACACGCCGCTGGCAAAACTTGAAGCATTGAACTCGATATTGTAATAACCTTCGGTTTGAAGAAGATTATCAATCAATGTTGATACAAGTCTTCCCGAAACATCATATATCTTAAGCGTAACATTTGAAGTTTTGGGAATTCCGTAATTTACAATAGTTACAGGGTTAAACGGATTCGGGAAATTCTGAGAAAGTCCGAATACTATTGGAGTACCTGTCTGGTTCTGTATTCCCACATGCGGAGTTACTGTAAAGTTTGCGTTCGAAATATCATAGAAGATATTACCAACAGATTCGATCTTAATTCTTGCAGTAGTGTTCGAGATATCAGGCAAAGTAACCTGTTGAGTCCCGTCATTAGGTGTACTTGGGGCAAGTACTGTTGGCCAGGTGTTACCACCATCTGTTGAAAGAGATATCTTTACATTCGCACAGCTCACAGGTGCGGCAGTAGTGTTTGCAACATTCCATAGAATAGTCTGATTTCCGCCAATAGAGACATTCGTATTCGGAAATGTCACTAAAAACGGACCTGAAGTATTTGATACGTTAAATGCTATATCCCCAAAAGCAACTCCACCGCCGCCGGCGCGGTTATCTCTGACGGTCATTCTAAAGTTCAAATTTCTTGTATAAGTTGGAAGCAGCTCACCAAGTGTTTGAGTATTGTTTAACTGGTCAGAAAGTTTTGGAAAAATCCGTGTTCCATTTGTTGCCGGCGGAAAAGGCCTGAATAACGGAGCATTGCCGCTTGGATTAGAAGGATTTCCTTGAGGCCCGGTATCCATTTCTTCCCATGAATATGTCATTGGATCATTATTTGGATCAGTTGCACTCCCGGTCAGGCTGAAATATGTTGATATTGGTATTGTAAAACCACCTGCAGGTACTGTTGGTGCAGGAGGTGAATTTCCAGTATTTGTAGTAACGGGGCAGAGGGCGCCGTTTCCTGACACTGTATAAGGAATCATTTCCTGGAACATGTTCCCTCCATGGAAATACGGAATACTATTATTGGCAAGATTTGGGGCGCAAACGCCTGCATAACCCATAATAGTTATAGCGCTTCCGGGCTCCCATGCTGTTGGCGGATTAGCATTGCAGTTGGAATTGTTCTGAGTATGGTTACCACCAAACTGGTGTCCCATTTCGTGTGCAACGTAATCTATAGCCCATGGATCGCCGACGGGATTTGTAGAACCGGTAGCCCCGCGGGCTTTTTGGCTGGATATGCATACTACTCTAAGCCCTGCAATACCGCCAAATGTACCTGTGCTGAAAACATGCCCGATATCGTAATTTGCACTTCCGATAACCGCTGTCAGGTTGTTTTGGTTCTCAGTCAATAATGTGCTTCCGTTATTATTTGTATACGGGTCCGGAGCAGTTGTATATATGATTGTGTTATTATTTGCAATAAGAGTCAGTCGAACTGCCAGATCCTGTTCGTAAACTCCGGTGATCCTGTTGAGTGTTGTATTGATATTTGCTACAGTTCCGGCAAGCCCGCCGCAAACATTTGTATACTCAACTGTTGTAGCTATTGCAATTCTGTATGTTCTAAGCTGTTCACCTGTTCTGCTGCCAGTAATCCTTGGTGTGAATACTTCGGCTTCAGAATTTTCATCTACATGGCAAACAAACTTTGGATCAATTGCGGGGAAAAAGTCAGATTTATAGTATGAGATATAGTATTCAGTCTCATTCATGCTGTACGGATCAATAAATACAATTCCGTTGGGGGAAAGTATCATTGCATGAAACCCGAGCGGAGTGTAATCAAACCTTACTGTTGCAAACGGATCGTCTATACCCTGTCCGAGATAAGTTTTAATTTCGGGATATTGAATTGCAAGTCCGGGCTCCATAACCGGCGATTCAACTACTTTAAATCTGCTCATTGTTCCATTTGGCATCGGGAATGAAAAGATTGAATTAGAGTTGCGTACCTTTACATCAGCTTCCTTCGGGATACTGTTTATTACACCGAAAAATTCATATTTATTCAGGTAAACCGTGCGGAATGCTGAGGCTAATATGTATCGTTCGCCTTTTGGCACTATTGATTCTTTGCTTACATCCTGCCAATATGGGGTTTCAGTAAGAGCCGTGGAAGTAAAAACTAGAGCAGTAACACACAACAAGAGGAAATATTTCATGCTATTTGTTTTTTGATTTATAAATAAATATGAAGACGAACCTAATAATCTCAACCGTAATGTTAATATTTTATTTGTTATTCATTTCCCGGTTTAATCTTCTGTTAGACCGATTCTGAATTGCATTATTCTCAAATAAATATTTCGTAAATATAGTGTCAAGTAAACTGCTAATCAATGATAGTAAAGAAACAAAATGTAGGAGTTATAGTTAGTTACTAAGCAGTATGGTGTGTAAGAAAAAGCCCACAAAAAACCCCGTGTAATTAATGCCACGGGGCTTGTGAATGAGGTCAAATGTGATTCAATTACTTTATCAGTATCATCTTTTTAGAATCAACAAACTTACCGGTTGTTAATCTATAAAAATAAACTCCGCTTGGAAGGCTTGTAGCATCAAATTCTATGCCGTAATAGCCTTCGGTCTTAACTTCGTTGTTTATCAGAACCGAGACCAGCTTACCCGTTACATCATAGACTTCCAGTGTTACACCGGCTTTTTCAGGAACTCCGTAATGAATAATTGTTACAGGATTGAACGGATTGGGGAAATTCTGCTCAAGCATGAACTGTGCAGGTACACCTGTTTGCGGCTGAATACCAATATTAATTGCAATAGTAAAATTCACATTGGATATATCAAAGAACACATTTCCAACAGATTCCACTTTTATTCTTGCCTGGTTATTATCAATTGCAGGCAAAGTTACTGATTCAGAGCCGTCATTTGGTGTACTTGCGGCAAGAACTGTTGGCCAGGTATTTCCGCCATCTGTAGAGAGTGAAATCATTACATTAGCGCAGCTAACAGGCGCAGCAGTGGTGCCGGCTACATCCCATGTTGCAGTAATTGCGCCGCTCAATGTATCTGCAATATTCGGAAATGTTACAAGGAACGGCCCCGCAGCATCAGTAACAGAAAACGCAATATCCTGAGAAGCAATACCGCCGCCGCCTGCGCGGTTATCTCGGACTGTCAACTTAAAATTCAGGTCTCTTGTATATGTTGGCAGTAATTCGCCCAGAGTCTGATTGTTGTTAATGATATTAGCAAGTTTCGGGAACAACCTTGTACCACTTGTTACCGGCGGGAACGGCCTGAATATAGGTGCATTACCCGAAGGTGAGTTTGGATTACCCTGTGGGCCAATATCCATTTCTTCCCACGAATAAGTTAAAGGATCGTTTTCGGGGTCGGTTGCACTGCCTGTTAAACTGAAATATGTAGATTTGGGGATAGTAAAACCGCCCGCCGGAACCGTTACAACAGGGGGATTATTACCGGTATTTGTATTTACCGGGCAAAGAGCACCGTTTCCTGATACTGTAAATGGAACTATTTCAATAAAAATATTTCCTCCGTGAAAATAAGGGATACTGTTGTTAGCTAAATTAGGGGCGCAAACTCCGGCATAGCCCATAATAGTTATACCACTGCCCGGCTCCCATGCTGTTGGCGGATTAGCATTGCAGTTCGAATTGTTCTGAGTGTGGTTACCACCAAACTGGTGTCCCATTTCGTGTGCAACGTAATCTATCGCCCAGGGGTCGCCCACCGGATTGGTTGATCCCGTTGCGCCGCGACCTTTTTGTCCTGTAAGACATACTACTCTTAAGCCTGCTATTCCGCCAAAACTTCCGGTACTGAAAACATGTCCGATATCATAATTTGCATTACCAATAACATTATCAAGGTTATTCTGGTTTTCGGTAAGCATTGCACTGCCATTGTTATTTGTGTACGGGTCAGGGGCGGTAGTATAGATTATTAAGTTATTATTTGCTATGAGTGATAGCCTGACTGCAAACTCTAACTCATATACTCCTGTGATCCTGTTGAGAGTAGTGGTTATATTACTTGCTGCACCGCCGGCTCCGCCGCATACACCCGTATATTCTACAGTTGTTGCAATTGCAATCCTGTAAGTATGCAATTGTTCTCCGGTCCTCATAAGCATTGGGCCGTTGTAACTTACCTTTTCAACCGCTGATTCAGTTAAGCAGTTAAAATAATCCGTCCTGGGACAATCTGATTTGTAATACGAGATGTAATAATCAGTATTGTTCATAGTATAGGGATCTATCATTACTGTTCCGTTAGGAGAGTAAACCATTGCATGAAAGCCGAGATATGTATAATCAAATCTAATCGTAGCATATTGATCGTCAATTCCCTGTCCTAAATAAGTTTTGATCAACGGGTATTTCCCGGCAAGGCCGGTTTCCATAATCGGTGATTCTACTACTCTGAAGCGCTGCATAGAGCCATCCGGCATTGGGATTGAGAACACAGCTTCTGAATTCTTAACTTTTACATTTTCTTCTTTCGGAATATCTGCCATTTGCCGGAAAAACTCGCTTTTATTGAGGTACAATGTCCGGAAAGAAGTCGCTTTAATTAATCTTTCTCCCTGGATAAGCGCTGCATCCATATCCTGCCAGCAAACCTGTGATGAAAATGCAGCAGTTGTCATACCAAGTATTAATACAATAAATATTTGAAATTTTTTCATGAATTATATTTTAGTTATTTGTAAATTTTCATTTATTGTTCCAAAGTTGATGTAATTAGCATAAGATTGCTGGCAATATAGTTTGTATATCAAAAAATTACAATATATTAAATGCAAAGTACAGAACACAAAAACAATAATTGTGAATTCTGAAACAATAGGAATATTATTTAGGCTTATATATAACATCAGTTTATTTATATTTGTGTTATGAATCCGGTTGAGATAATAAAAAAGAAACGAAATGGAGAAGTGCTCACTGAAGAAGATATATTCTATTTTGTTTCACATTATGTTAAAGGGGAGATACCCGATTACCAGAAATCCGCTCTGTTAATGACTATATATTTCAGGGGGTTAAATGATTCTGAAACTCTTAGTTTTGTCAAAGCTTTTATCAATTCGGGTAAAAGAGTTGATCTCTCACACATCATGAAGCCTAAGATCGATAAACACTCTACCGGAGGAGTTGGTGATAAAACCTCTATCATCCTTGCCCCTCTTATAGCCTGTTTTGATATAGTGGTACCGATGATGTCGGGCAGGGGACTCGGGCACACAGGAGGAACACTTGACAAGCTGGAATCTATCCCCGGATTTAACGTACATCTCAGCATTGCTGAATTTGTAAAAAACCTGGAGAAGCTTAATGTAAGCATGATCGGGCAGACCGATGACCTGACACCGGCGGACAAAATGATCTATGCCCTGCGTGATGTTACTGCTACTGTCGAAAATGTAGGTTTGATAACTGCCAGCATTACGAGCAAGAAAATTGCAGAAGGTTCTGAAGGAATTGTTTTCGATGTTAAGGTTGGTAATGGCTCAACGCTTCCAACATACGAAAAATCGAAAGAACTTGCCTCTAAACTTCTGAAAACATCAAGAGATTTCGGGCAGGATGCAATTGCTGTTTTAACTGATATGAGATCTCCACTAGGCTATTCAATTGGTAATTGGACTGAAATAAAAGAGTGTATTGAGATCATGAATCCTGCCTTAACCACCTCACCGCTCTCGGCTGATCTGATTGAAGTTACTTTATTCCTTGCCGGGGCAATGCTTAAACTTGCAGGTAAGTGCAATACTATTGATGAAGGTATTAAACAAGCTGGTGAGAAACTTTCCTGCGGAGAGTGCTTTAAAAAGTTTCTGGCTCTTGTAGAAATGCAGGGTGGGGATTCATCCGTAATTCTATCACCTGATAATTATCCTGCCGCTAAGTATGTTGATAAAATTACTTCCGAGAGCGGCGGATATCTTGAAAAGCTTGATGCTTTGACTTTCGGGCTTGCTGCGGTTAACCTGGGGTGCGGAAGGAAATCTGTGGTGGATAAAATTGATTATTCAGCATCAATATTGCTTGAGAAAAAAATAGGAGATGAAACAAGCAAAGGAGATGTTATTTGCAGAATTCTGGGCGAGACAGCTGAAAAAGTTGAATCAACAAAGAAATTGCTTATTAGCGGGATCAAAGTCTCAAAATCCAAGCCCCAAAAATTGAGTAGAATAATAGAAGTAATTGATTAAGGCAGCTAAATTTACATTTAAGACCGTAATAACTCTTGTTACGCTCTCACTTATTGCGTATTTCGGGTGGAAGTATGCATTGCCAAAGCTTGAGCAAAAAGATAACCGTACTGATGATTCTGCATTATTCCCGGTAACAAAAGTATTTGATGGCGACACTTTTGAAGTCGAGATTTCAGGCAAAAGGGAAAAAGTGCGAATGCTGGGCATTGATACTCCCGAAAAATATGATTCTGATAAGCTTGATCGTGATTCCGAGCGCACAAAAAAAGATAAAGAGATAATCCGCAGGCTTGGAAACCTTTCATCGGACTTTACAGTAAGACTAATAGGGGGAAAGAAAGTTAAACTGGCAGCGGACACAAAAGGCGACCAAACCGATAAATACGGCAGGCTGCTTAGATATGTTTACCTTGAAGACGGAACTTTTGTAAATAAAAAGATCATAGAAGATGGCTACGCAACTGCTTTCCGGCGGTTCAAAGTATCCAAAGAAAAAGAGTTTATTGAAGCGGAAAAAAATGCCAGGGAAAATAAAAGAGGACTTTGGGGCGAAATTGAAGGAATGAAATACATGAATACTCCGGAATAGAATATCATTATAAAATCAAATGATTCATTTTGTATTCCATGATAAACATGGTTTTAAATCTCAAAAATATTCAGTATTTTTACATCAAAGAAATCCAATTCTAAAGGAGAACATAAATGAACAAAATTAAACTTTTCGCTGCTTTTGTTGTCTTATTTTTAGTAGTGGTTTCCTGCTCCAAACTTCAGAATCTGACCGGCGGGGACAGGCTCTACTTCTGTGAAAAATATACAACAAAAGAAGTAGGGGAAGGCACCAAATTCACAACAGGTACAATAACTGTTATGATGAAGCTTTCAAAGCCGATAGGAGTAACCTCGGTAGATATAAATGTAACCGATGTTGGCTCAGGTAAGCCGGTGGAGACTTTCCCGTTTACTGTGCAATCAAGCTGGGATTATATCCATTTTGATGACGTAGAGTTCAAAGAACCGGGGAAATATAAAGTTAGCTGCCTTAAAAAAGACGGGACTGTACTTGCAACAAATGAAGTTGAAATCACAGCAAAATAGAGTGATTATTCATTGAAATTCATCCGGGTATGGATAAATTCCAGCCCGGATTTTTTATGACATATATAAAAACAATAAAGATAATACTCATCACGGTCTTTTTTTTCTCTGCTTTTTCAGATCTGCATGCGCAAAACAGAAAAAAAGTCAAAAGGCTTATTGATCTTTATGGACAAACAGCCTATTCATATTTCCTTAGCGCTAACCGGCCCGGATTTGGTGTTGATGCTTATACAATTCAAAAAGGCAAATACTCCATTTCTTCGGGTGTTTCTTACAGTGATGAGACGATTGAAATTCCCTTATCTATAAGTTACGGGATCTCTAACAGACTTGAGGTCTTTGCAGGATTTTATCCTTATACTGAATCTTACAATTTTTCCGGTTCTAAAATCAGGGGTTTCGGAGACTCTTACCTAGGAGCAAAATATGTTTTCCAGAAGTCAGATAAATTTTCACATGCTGTTCAAAGTATCATCAAACTGCCCACAGCCTCGTCACAAACAGAGCTTGGGACCGGCAAATTTGATATTTGTTTTGGGATCGCACAAGGATTTTATACAGGGAACTTTGGATATGATATTAGCTTAGAACTTAATTTTTTGCAGAGACGGGATATACCAAGCCAAAGGAAGTATATAACATTTTTACAGAGCGCAATAGATAGCATCAATAGCATATATGATTACAGGTTTGAACCTGAGCTCATAATATCATTGGGTCCTTCTTACCAATTCTCTGATAAATTCTCTGTATATGCCGGTGGCAGTTTTTCGCGCAATACCAGGTTAAATTACAACTCTACTTCCATATATAGCGGTGTTGGTTTTATGATCACTAAGAAAGTCGGCCTATCTCTGGGAGGCTCTGTTACACTTGACGAATATAACAGTTGGGGTGTCTCTTCAGGCTTTAATATTACTTTGTAATTCATTAAGTTACACTAATTCATTTCTTTGAGAAAGGTTGTTAAGCTTAAGTTGTCTTTTAATAATTTTTCTTCAAGGAGGGAAAAATGAAATTAGTACTTTCCACAATCATTGTTGGTATTATTCTGTTCCTGCTTGGCTGGCTTTCTTACGGCATGGTTCTTGCCGAGTATTTGAAGCCATATTATGGATTTATGCAGCGCCCCGATAGCGATATGAAGATCTGGGCATTTGCTCTTGCAAGTTTTGTTCAGGCACTATTCCTATATGTAATTTATAACCAGGGTTATAAGGGAGGTTCTTCTATTATCGAAGGATCAAAATTCGGTATTGTTATCGGATTATTTACATCAATTCCATATGTACTCTTTACATGGGGAGGGATGAAAGTGCCGTACAAAGCAGTTATTCCGGATGGTATTGCGGTATTCATAATGATGCTGATTGCGGGAATCATCACGGCATTTATCCACGGCAAAAGAGATGTGAAAGTCCTGGAAGGAAAGTAATAAGAAAAAGCTAATTTGATGAACATTTCACCAATGAATAATATGTGAGGCTGTCTCAAAAGTACCATTTTTCAGTGGCACAAACCCGCCTGTACGGGCAGACATTCTTGTCTGTGATCGTTAAACATAAATGAGGTTTTCGACAGACAAGAATGTCTGTCCCACTTGTTTTGAGCCAGCCTCTTCTGCTTAATTAAATAGGCATAACTCTTTCTACGGAATACCAATTATATGATTGCTATATTGCTGATAAATTGAAAGATTTCCATCTTTAATGTCCATTCTTGCCCGTGAAAAGTTCGAGCTGAGGCTACTTAAAGCTTCTGATGTTTTAAAGTGTGAGGATAGCGGCTCTTCAAGGCTTGTTGAGCGCTTTGAAAGTGAAAAGGTACTTTACAATCCGCTAATAGTTGCGCGCTATGATGGTAAATTCATACATATTGATGGTGCAAATCGCTTCGAAGCATTGAAGAAACTTGATTGTAAAACAATCCTTACAAAGTTGGTCGATTATGCAGATGCAGATGTACAGCTACGTTCGTGGTATCATTTTGTATCCGAGTTTACGATTCAGGAACTTGCCATATATCTTAACGAAAGCGGGCTCGTGTACCATGTTTGGAACATGACTGAGGTACCTAACGGGAAAAACTGGATAGGGGTTATCTCCACCAATGATGAAGCTATTTGTAACCGATTCACAAATGATCTTGGAAAAATGCTGCATGCATTAAGCAGTCTTAACAGGTATTATGAGTCCGGATTCAGCTATACCAAGATTGACAGTGGTTCAGACATTAATGATATTTCTTCGCTTTCTCCGGATGACGTTCTATTGATAGTCTATCCTGAATTCAGAAAAGAGGATATAGTAAAAACATCAGGTTTTAACCAGAAGTTACAGCAAGTATATCCCGGCATCTTATCTCCAATCGGGTGCTTCACATGAAAATACTGATAGATGCAATGAAAACGGATGAAAACCTTGATAAGCGCAATTATGATCTTGAACAGTTTATTCAATATAAGATAGATACGAAAAAAGTAAGACTCTATAAAGAACCAATTTTGGTTTTCGATGAATGATCAAATATATATTCCAATTCAATATTACATTATCTCACTATTTCAATAACTCACTGTTTAAAATTTGTTTGAGAGATTTATAGCAAGAAGATATCTTCTTTCGAAACGTAAAGTGCAGTTTATAACGGTTATTACACTTATTTCTGTTATAGGGCTGTCTGTTGGAGTAACTGCCCTAATAGTTATGCTTTCTGTGTTCAACGGATTCAACAAATACCAGATAGATACTTTAACAGGATTTGACCCGCATTTGAGAATTGAGTCCGACTCTGGCGGAGTATTGGCGAATTATACCAATTTGATCGACAAAGTTAAATCAAGCGGCAATATAAGAGCAATCGCGCCATTTACTATGAATAAGGGTGTCATTTCTTCTAAAAAGAATAATGTTGTTGCATTCGTAAAGGGAGTGGATGAAAGCAAGATTGAAGGACTCTCAGATATTAAAGAAAAGACTACGCTTGGTGATTTTGAGTTTAATGATAACGATGAAGTGGGCGGAATAATCATAGGGGGAAGCCTGGCCGGTAAGCTTGAAGCAAGAGTGCTTGATACAATTTCTGTTATGAGTCCTGTTGGAATGGAACGGGCTTTGACGCAGATAGTCACTCCCAAAACCCAGAAGTTTATTGTCAGGGGGATCTTTGATGCTAATAACCGGGAATACGATAAAATGTACTCATTTGTTTCTATTTCGAAATCTCAAAGTCTATATGATCTTGGCAGCAATGTCAATGGAATTGAGATGAGGCTTAGCGATATAAACAATTCCGAAAGCGAAAAAGAAAATTTGCAGAAAGTTCTTGCCGGCAATCCCGGTCTAAAAATAAGTACCTGGTATGACCTGCATGAAGACCTGTATTCTGTAATGCAGGTTGAAAGATGGACTGCCTTCACAGTGCTTTCTTTAATTATTGCTGTTGCATCTTTCAGTATAGTTGGCTCACTTACTATGACGGTTATGGAAAAAAGGCGGGACATTGGAATTTTAAAAGCAATGGGAACAAAAAATTCCGGAATCCTTAGAATTTTTATGTTTGAAGGAATTTTGATCGGAGTATATGGTACTATCATTGGCTCGATCCTTGGATTTATAATTTGCCTGGCACAGATCAAATATAAATTTTACCCTCTTGATTCAATGGTCTATTCAATTGATGCTTTGCCGATTGATATAAGATATACTGATTATATTTATGTGGGAATTTGCGCAATGATCCTCGCATTCCTGGCATCATTGTATCCCGCGCTTCGGGCAGCGAGGCAGGAACCAATTAAAGCAATCAGGTGGGAATAAATCAATTAACAATTATCAATTAACTATTAGCAATAACAACTATATTGGACGCTGAAAAAAAAGTAATAATAAAGACAACTGGTTTAATCAAGGAATATAAGATTTCCAAAGACAAATCTTTGAGAGTATTAAAAGGAATTGATACCGAAATATTCGAAGGCGAAATTATTACTATTGTCGGTCCATCGGGAGCGGGCAAAAGTACATTCCTTCATCATGTCGGCACATTGGATAAACCAACAAGCGGCGATGTCATTTTCGATGGCGAAAATGTCTTCAGGCTTTCAGCTAATGACCTTGCACGATTCCGAAATACCCGAATCGGTTTCATTTTCCAGTTTCATCATCTCCTGCCGGAGTTTACTGCTGTGGAAAATGTGTGCATTGCAGCTATGATTTCGGGGAAATCCATGAAGCAAGTGGAGCCAAGAGCTAAAGAACTTCTTGCCGAAGTCGGTCTGGGTGAGAGGCTTCATCACAAGCCATCGGAGCTTTCCGGCGGGGAAGCACAAAGAGTGGCAATTGCGCGCGCACTCATAAATTCGCCAAAAGTGATATTGGCCGATGAACCTACAGGTAATCTGGATACAAAGAACAGCGACGAAGTTTTGAATATAATATTTGAGCTTCGCAAAAAGTATAACCGGACATTTGTAATAGTAACACATAACGAGAAATTTGCCAGTATGACAGACCGCACACTTAAAATGGTTGATGGGCAAATAGTCAATTGATCCGCCTGATGAAATAGCCAATGACTTTGACACTGAAATATTGTTTTCTAGTTATTTCAATCGCAATATTATTTGCAGTAAAATCGTATTCCCAGGATTCAACCAAATCTGTTCCAAAATCGATAACAAAAAAAGACACCGCTTACGTACAGAATTTCATACTCGCAGATCACCGTTACCAGTACTTAAATCCTTCAAATCCCGATACAATTACTCGAAAGCGATTTCTTTGGTATCCCGCAAAGTCACTAGAGGATATCTTCAATTATGTGCCTGGGTATTACCTGTATTACATGGATGTTGGTCAAATAAACTTCCTCAGCTACAATCAATTGAGCTTAAAGAGTACCGGCGTGATGCGCAACGGAAGGCCTATTAATGACATGATAGACGGCAGTGTTGATCTGAATCTGCTATCAAGGAACGAAATTTCCGAAATTGAGCTTACTAACGGCTACAGAAATAATATTTATGATTATGCAAACACTGTGAATGTGATCCAAAGAGAACTTTTCCAGTTCAGGCCCTTTACGGAAATAAGTTTTTACCAGGATAGGTATGAAAATATTTACTTCGATGGTAACTTTCACCAGAACTTTTCCAAAAAGCTGAACTTCAATTTCGGAATCACTAAACACTCTTATGATGGTAAGTATTTGAATAGCGGATTTGACAAATGGCTTGGGAGGTTTAACCTTACTTTTGCTCCAAGTAACAAACTCAATTTCTTTTTAAAAGTCAATTATTCACATATCGAAAGAGACTTAAATGAAGGAATAAATCCTGATACTGTCGACATCTCAAATAAAAACGAGTTGTTCGATGAAGAATTAGCTATCCCTTTTTATGTTTTTCAGGATGAAAAAAAAGAACGATTCGATATAGATGCCGGCACTGTCATCTTATCCGGAAAACATTCTTTCAGCAAGCTTCAGTTTTACACAAGCAATTCTTTCAGGAAAATCTACCGAAATGGTGTATGGGATGTAAACAATCATTGGATCAATTACGGCGCAAAAGGACAGCAAAATTTTGGGTTTGAAATGGTTAAACAAATTTCATTAAACACTAACACTGAGGCAGAAATTTCCCGTTTGTTTACACAAAGTGACGGGAGTTCACAGTCCACTTCCGCAAATAACAGCACCTATTTGCGATTTCTCCAGGAAGTATCATTAAATTATAAGAACCTGAACTTACAGGCTTTTCTAAGAGGATATTCGTATTCATTTGTTAACGACTATTATGAGACTAAATTGTTTGACACTTTCTTTCTAAGATCCGGGTTAACTGCTTCAGTTTTCCATGATATAAACAAAGATTCAAGATTTTTTTTGCGAGGTACTTACAATAATTCCGATAATTACAGTTCAATTTCAGCAAACTTCATTAATAAGGTTATTTCGTTTGGATCAGAGTTTTACTATTACAGAACTTACCGGAATTACCCATTTTCACTCATCGTGACACCAAAAGTTGTTTACAAGGGAATAAACTCAAACATTGATCTCAAACTCTTTAAATTCAGATTAAATGCTCTTCATCAATATGCTTTCAGAAATTCAGCCGATAGCATTTTTCCTGAACATTCAGGCAGGATAAATCTATCCTTTGAAGATAATGCATTTAAGAACAAACTTGAATATAAGATAGGTCTAGCCACCAGGTTTTGGTCAAAATCAAAAGCACTTTTTAATTTTGCATATGGAAACTATTTTAAGGATCATTACTATTCACAAAACTCAGGGTCTTATAAATCTATTGACATCCCCGCCAATGCCACCTTAGATTTCTACATCATGGGCAAAATAGGTAAAGCTACTTTTGGTTTAACTTTTGAAAATATTCTGGATAGGGTCATTTATAATACTGGAGTTTACCCCTTTATGGATAGGGGAGGACTCTTCAACTCGCTTTCAAGATTTAACATTACGTGGAATTTCTTCGATTAGCCCGCAGCAAGCTTCGAAAACCTCCTGTACAGAAATAGTTGTTTTGCATTTGAACTCTTCTTCACCAGTAAAAATACAATGAACCGGTTTGGGTGAATTATAAAAACACGGACTGCAAGCGAGTTCTTTCCTGACACTAACATGCTTATTCTGCCACGGATACAATTCCTTGTAATTAGTGTAGCCAAAGATTGCTACCTGCGGAATTTTAAGTCCGGCAGCAAGATGCATCAAAGCCGTATCATTGCTCACAAAGAAATTACAGCGCTGCATAAGTGCCAGGCTTTCCATTATACCGTTTGCCGGCGGTATATAAGAAAAGTCCTTTGTGGCTTCGTGAATTCTTGAATTAACGTCATTCTCCGTTCCGAAAAGAATTACTCTGGCATCATATTTATTGTAGAGAACTTTTGCAAGCTCAGCATATTTTTCTGCTGCCCATCTTTTATGGATGTGTCCCTTCAACGTTGCGCTGCCTGCATGAAATCCTACCAGAAAGTTATTCATCAAACCGGCATCAATGAGATGCTTCCTAGCATTAGTCTTGTCTTCAATTGAAAAATTAACTATAAAAGGGCCAAGTTCTTCTTCGGCTGCATCGGAAATTAATGTTTTAACCAGATCAAAATTTTCGAGGACATTATGCCTGTTAAGTTCTTCTTTCTTTAAGGTAGTGTTGAGGAAATCCAGGTTCGCACGGGATACGTGATTGTATCTTATTGCTATCCTTTTTTTTGCGCCAAGCATAAACTGAACAAGATTATATTCCTTCCTGTTGGATGGATATACATTTATCGAAGCATCATACCTGTTCTTCCTCAAAACGAGTACTTCTTTCAACGACTTAATCTTAGACTGCTTCATGAAATCAATGAAGTAAACGTTATTCACATTAGGGTTATTGCGGTAAATATCTTCAACCTGGCGGTACATAACCAGCATGTCAATTTTAGCTTCAGGCAGATGCTTCTTCAAAACTGCAAGGGCTGGCGAGAACATTATCGCATCACCAATTCCGGATAGAGCGTTTATAAGTATTCTCATTCTTTATAGACCGTTAAGGTTTTTTTAACACCAAAAGATACTTGTCGTTAAAATCAACTTTTGAAAGCACTTCTGTATTTGCTCCGAATATTCTCAAATATCTATCCAATCCGCGAGGCTTTTCAATTCTGTTTAACCTGAATTTATTGGCTAAGTAAACATTCTTTGCAGGATCCCACATGGTAATAATAAGGTAAGCGCCGCTTTTTAGTGACCTCCAGAGATTATCCATTGCTTTATCAAATCTTACATCTTCAGTTATGTGCTGGGTTACATCTATCATTACTCCAATATCAAATGTGTTAACAGGCAGCATTACTTCGCTGATATCTCCCTGAATAAAATTATAATCGGGGTACTTTTGCTTTAAGTTAGTTATAGATATTTCTGCAATATCATTTCCCGTATAAAGTTTAGTCCCCATAGAGCTGAAGTGATCCGTCCAGTAACCAACTCCAATTCCGATTTCAACTATATTGGTATCCGCGCCGATATTTATTCCTGACTTTTTCAATTCGCTATCAAGAATTTTTTTCTTGGTTTCGTACATTTTCAGGTTTTCTTCGTTGCTCAGCCTATAATGGCCTACACCTTTAAGATCAAATGAGTTGGTAAGGAGCTCATTCCAGAAGGTCTTAGGTTTATAACTGAACATCATCCTGAAGTAGATCTTAGCATCTTTAAATAGTGACATAATATGATCTGATTTATCTTAGTAATTCCGGTGTATATTTCTGAATTTTTTCGATATGCATTTTTGCGCTTGCAGTATCTTTTTGCTGCATGCTGTTCTGGTACAGGTAATAGTGTGCCATTACATTGTAATCATCAAGCTCAACTGCTTTTTTATAATTGTCTAAAGCTTGATTATTATCCTTAAGCTGCATGTAAAGATCACCCAGCATCTGGTATGGAGTGCCCCAGCCGCCCGGACCTTCGGCTATTGCCTGCCTGTACAGATTGATAGCCTCCTGAGTTTTGGATTTATCCCTTGATGTATTCATTGCCTGGTTATACAAATTCACAAATGTTTTTTTGTAAGCCGGGTTTGTTGTTAATTGCTGCCTATTTGCATCTTCATCTAACTTTCTTTTGTACATAATATCCGTGAAGTCGTACTCCTTTACAGTGAAGTAATATGGGTAATAATAGTTCATGAAATCCTGTGATGTAAATAATCCTCTTTCGGCATAGGCGCTTGGCTTTATTCCTGTTGAGAAATATATGAAGTCCGGTTTCCTGGAAAGTATGTAATCCACGTTGTAATTTCTTTCCCTCCATCCCACCTCACGGCTTGAAATTTCCGGAATTGGCATTGGGTTGTGAGCTACTTCCTTATCAGTTAATCCCAGCATATCAACCAGCACAACCTCTGAATAATACGAAACTGCTCCGATAGTTGTTGCCGCAACCACCAGCGGCCTGCCTGCCTGAGTTTGTTTTGCCTTCAGCCAGCCGCCAGATATTTTCATTTTCTCCACTAGTCCTTTTTCAAGCTCGCTGAACCTCTTTATCTGCTCAAACTCGTTCTTGTATGTATAATATGAATATGACCCAACAAATATTAGACCAATAACAGCTCCATATGCAAATGTTTTTTTCTTATCAAGCATTTCTATCAATTGGTTCAGTCCCTCCTGAACAAGGATGAAGAACACGGGCATTAGCGGAACAAAGAACCTGTTAGGCCTTAGTACATCGCCGCCAACATAAACTATGTATAACAGAAAAACGAAAAAGATCATCACGAGATACAGGTAGTCGTAAAACCTGGTTTTAGATCTTAAGGTAAAAAGCGCTATTACTCCAAAGATGCCGTAGCCGCCGTATGATCTCAAAAACTCCCAAACATAGTCAACACCGGCTTTGTAATACTCAATAGAAGAGCCTGTTTTAGCATAAAATGTATTCGGGAATAAGTAACCGTAGTAACTGTATCTCCAGACCATATATGTAAGAGCCGGAAAGACAAATAGTGAGAGCCATATAATATTATTGCGGGCAAGAAGCTGTTTAAACCAGCTTTGATCTGAATTAGCTGAGTGAACCTTGTATGTTACTATTACCTTGTGAATTACTGTTACTGCAAAGATCAGGTTGCCTTCAGGCCTTGTAAGTGCGGCAAACAGGAATGCAATTGAAGAGAGGGGAAAGGCTGAGTTATTTTCTTTGTTTTCCTTAAGGTATAAATACACTCCCAGTGTTACAAGAAAACCGAACAGCCCGGTTTCCATTCCGCTGACTGTCCAGTAGGCAAATGAACCGTTGAATGCAAGAAACATAACGGCTATCAGGCTGAAAGTTAAATTGTAAAACGGTCCTTTATCTTTAGGAAATATCCTGGATGATATCAGGTAAGTGATCAGCAGTGTCATCATCGAAGAAAGTATGCCAAGTGTTTGGGATGCAGTTATGAAATTGAATCCAACAGATTTAACAAAAGAAAGAACAATTACCCAAAGAAAGCATGTATAGCCTTCAACTCTTTCCCCAATATTGAATACAAGCCCGTTTCCTTCTGTAAAATTCTTTACATAGCGGAACGTTATAAACGAATCATCCTGGAGGAAATCAAAACTCCTGCAATAGTAATACATTACGATTGCCAGAATCCCCAGCAAACCAAAAGAAATGATCTTCAGGTCAATTTGCGGCTTTACAATTTTCTTTGAATGTATTTGCTGCTTCGATTGCTTTTTTGATGACATAATTAGATTGCGAGATTATGGTTAAAGCCGAGGTCTTAAAGTAAACAGCCGGTTGATATTCCGGCTGCTTATTTATTAATTTACTTGTATTATGTTTAAAAAGAAGATCAAACTTATTTCTTATTTGCCCTGCTGTTTCTGTTTCAGCATTTCGATCTTTGCCTTAACATCGGGGCTGTTTGGCGAAAGTCTATCAAGCTGGTATAATATATCAAGCGCTTTAGCGTAATCTTCGCGAGCTTCGTAAATATCAAGCAGTAATTTATAGGGATTCCAGTATGACTGCATGTCATTCGGATTCTTCTTCAGCGCATCAAGGGCTTCTTTTTCCACAGTGGGCGAGAGCTCATTAAACTTCAAAATATTATCCGCTTTCAGGTACTGCATACAGACATCATATAATATCCTGTAGTCATACGGAATTACGCTCATAGGGAATGCAGCTTCCATCCTGTTGAGTACTTCGTTAACCTTCTTCTTATCTCCCTGGTTTGCAAATTCATATGCAAAGGTAAGGAACTGTGAACGGTAATTCTGTACGGTATTGGTCTCAACCTGGTTATAGAACATATCGGGGTTAGAGTAACTGTTAAAGAAATAACCATCCTGCGGTGTCTTTGAAAATGCAGATGGAGTTACCATGAAATTATTCCACATTCTTTCGGTGTTAAGCCTGAATTGTGTAGGTACTTCGGGTTTAAACGGAACGATGCGTTTGGCCATTCCTTCCTGTACAACGTATTCATCCAAACCAATATAATTATCTTCTGTAACGGTGGCAGAAAAATATACAGGCCTCTGCCAATTATTAGTTTTTAAAATATCAAAAATCATCTGGTCCTGAACTTTTACTGCCTTCACGGTTCCTGATGCAAATGTATAAGGCATCCTCCATGAAAGCTTATCGGGAGTCTGTCCTCTTGTTTTCAGGCTATCCGGATAAGCGCTTTGAGGAACGGCAACATTAACAACTTTAAAATCACCCCATTGCACCGGTGATATGCGGCTTATCTCATCATCGCTGAGGCTTATCGGGACCTTCAGGCTGCCGTAAGGCATGGAATTCTTCATCTCTTTGATGTACCAGTCGGTATTAAGCAAACTTAAATTTACCACCCTTACATCAGTTCTGTAACCCTCAACTGCCTGTATGTACCAAAGGGGGAATGTATCGTTATCGCCATTAGTAAACAGAATGGCATCCTTATCAAGTCCCTGTAAAAGATTATACGCATACTCAAACGGGATCTTATTTTCATTCCGGTTATTGTAATGAAAATTAGTTTTGAACATCATGCCGGGTACAAGTACAAGCATTATTGCCAGAACGGCGCCGCATAGTATCTTTTTTGATTGCGATTCTTTAATGCTTTCTTTTATCAACTCAACGATACCCATTACGCCTAAGCCTATCCATAATGAATAAACAAAGAATGCACCTGTATAGAAATAATCTCTTTCTCTTGGCTGCGGGTCCTGCTGGCGTTGGAATAATGCCGTTAAAATTCCCATCAGCAGAAACATCCAGAGGAATATTAATCCAAGCCTCCAGTCTTTCCTGAAATGGTAGAATAGCCCGAAAAGCCCGATAAGAAAGGGTATTGCCTTAAATGCAGTTGACCAGAAACCGGCCGCCCCTACTGCCAGCAGCAATATAACGCACATCAAACTATATAGATATTTCTGAGAAGAATAAAAATACATAGACATCAATAGCAGTGCGCTCAGCGAAATTATTATCAGCATCTTCGTACCGCTAGAGGCTTCCCATCCTATTCCCGTATCCTGGTCATAGCTTTCTCTGCCGATGTACTGCCATCCAAGATAGCGGTTGAACATCTGGTTGATCTGGTATTTCCATAAGAAGTCCATATCACTTGTGTAATTTGCCCATGTCCTCTTATGCATCGGTTCCTGCGAGTATCTTCTTGGCCAGAACGGTGCATCACCGTACTGCTCACGGCTTAAGTACGATACAAGCCCGGGAAGATTCCGCGGATCATTTTCATTGATGGGCAGGTTATCTACCCTTGCCCTGAAAATTACACCTGCATAAATTGAGTATCCAACAAGTACCAGAAACAGTGAAGCAAAAACAAGCGCCTGGGTTTGCTTTTTATTTTTATGAGCCCAGTAAACTCCATATATCAATGCCGGCGTAATAAGCGCTGCAAAAAATGTTACTGCGCCGCTATCTTCTATTTTCAAAGTCTTAATATCTCCCCCAAGCCATGTGGGGAACCATATTACTATTACCGGATAAACTACAATAAATGCCACTACTGTGATTGCAAAAGTTATAAGGAAAGTCTTTCGTTCATATTTATGTTTCCTGAAATAATAAACAAATCCGGCCACTAAAATAACCTGTACTACTAGCAAGTGGATACCAAGCGAGAGTCCGACAATAAATGCTATTAACATTAGTATCCGTTCATTCCCTTTTTCGTCAGCCTTTTCCCACCAGTACATAAGCAGCCAAGTACATAAGCCAACAAGCATAGTACCTAAAGCGTAAACTTCCGATTCGTTAGCATTGAACCATTCCGCATCACTAAATGCAAAAGAAAGCGCTCCAATTGCAGCGGCTGAATATACTAAAACAGCGCTCCAGGTATCTTTAAAATCGCCTTTCCAAGCTTTTATGACTATTACTGTTACCAAATAAAGAAAGAATGCAGTAAAAGCAGAACTGATAGCCGCCAGTGCATTCATCCTCAAAGCGGGATTTGAACCGATCGGTATGAGCGTCGCCAGCTTTCCAAGCAGTATCCATAACGGAGCGCCGGGAGGATGCGGAACAGAGAGTGTATATGCACTCGCAATAAATTCGCCGCAATCCCAGAAAGACAGGGTTTTTTGCATTGTATAGAGGTATGTTATTGCCGAAAGCAGCAATACTACCGTTGCAAAGATGTAATTCAGTCTTTTATGATTCATCTATTTAGTAAAATATTATAAAAAGCAAATATATTTAATATGTTAGTCAGTTTCAATGAAAAAGAGCGCAATTTTTAAGGTTTTTTGTTAGATGATAGAGAAGCTCAGCCACGAATTACACGCCTGCCTGCCCGTATAGGCGGGCAGGCCAGAGCACCGGCGCAGGCAGGGGGGTAGAGCCTAGGTCAAATACAAAATCAAAAATCAAAGGCCTCACCTCCAAGTCGCAAAGCCGCTGAGAAAAGCAGAAACATAAGCCCCACCCTGAGCACTAAAGTGCTCTTTCCCTCCCCAAAAGGGAGGGAAAGCTGAAAAATCGAAATGCTGGATTGTCCATCAGTTTAGGCTATTTTTTTTGTTGCGCTGGACTGGTATTCGCTGATTGCGTTTTGTTTTCACTATCAGTCCGGTACAAACGGCAGAATCCTACACTTATTTTCACTCATGAAATGCGATCAGATAGCATTCACACTGTTGTTGATGTTACCGCCAACAACTTCAAAAAAGCGAAACTTCGCTTCGCACTCCGATCAGGCGATCGGAGTTACAATGGATGTGCTTTTATTGTTGTCATCCCCGCGAAGGCGGGGATCCAGACATATATTCTTTCCATATCGTACATTTCGCTTTTGAAGTAAATCTATTCTCTTTATTCGATTTGCTTTCTTGTTCTTTTTGTCTTGACATCCCGCATCAAGTGCGGGACAGGTGCCTAGAACCAAAAAAGTCAAGGCTTATGAAAATTACCTAAAATCATCTTCGCTTCTCAGGAAAATAACTCGTCCGATTTGCATCGGACGCTAACAGATTTTCCTGTGCCGTTTCTGCTCGATAATTTTTTAACGACAATTTTCATAGGCCGTTTTTTTATTATCTGATTGAAATTTGAGTGCTATCTTTACAACATTCTCCTTTCCGAAAATGAAATTTGCGAAATTAGTGAAATTCGTGGCTAATGACTCTTCGCATTTACAAACGAATTGCGGGACTATCCAGTAGTTTAAGCTGTTTTTTTTACTGCGCTGGACTGATATTTGCTGATTCCGCTCTATTTTCAGCATCAGTCTAGAACATACGGCAGAATCCAGTACATATTTTCAACCATGAAATGCGTTCAGATAGCATTCACACCGTTGTTGATGTTACCGCCAACAACTTCAAAAAAGCGAAACTTCGTTTCGCACTCCGATCAGGCGATCGGAGTTACACTTGTAGCTCGAAACGCTGTTTCGAGTGCCGAATCTGTGATTCGGCGAAAACCTGCATTCTAAATTTATTTTTGAGTCTATAGAAGAATGACTTAC
>JAIOIK010000204.1 GCA_019912545.1 Ignavibacteria bacterium
GTATTAAACAATAAATCTCATCATAAGATTTTAGCACCTTTATATGAAATGTATTACCATACAAACAAAAGAAAGACAAAAATTGATTATATGAAGGGTAAACCAGAATTTGGTAATTTGCTCTATGATTCATATATGAACGAATTAATTGCAAATAGTATTAGATTAAAGAGTAAAAAGGTAATTGAAAGCAGTCGAAAATATTACAGCAAACAAGAGTACTTAAAAAGATTATTAATCATTAGAACGAATTTAAGGAAATTACCAAAACCAGCGCAACAAAGCAGATTGCATAATGCTATTAATCAAGAAATTATGAAATTGTTAAAGAAGGAAAAAAACAACAGAAAATCTAAAATTAGTAGATGAATATTGTTAGTTTTAGTTATAGTATAGATAAGAAAAAAGAAGATGCCAAAAAATACAATTACACTGTTTTGTTATTAATTAATTAAAGTCCCATGGAATGAAATCAACAGCATGATATTAAAATAATATAACTCCCTTAATAACTAGTTTAAAAATATGGAAATGTAAGAGTAATCACTCGAATTTGACTAGTCCTCAAAATTAATTTTAAAAAAAATCGTATCGTGAATAATAAGTTGTCTTAGAAAGTTAAGGATATAATAGTATTCGAAAATTAGTTCAACTATTAACTATCCGAAGGAAAAATCAAATGAAATATACCATTATCTCAATAATATTACTAATTTCTGTATCTCATATTTATAGTCAAAACAACGCGATTATTAACAATAGATATTCAGTAAGATTCATCATTGGCGGCATGGATACGACAATAAATTTTGATAACACAAGTCAAAAAATCGAGTTTGATTTTAAAATTATAGAAACAATATATAGAAAATCCGAAAAAAACAAAATGTCAGGCGATAAATTTTCGTTTAAAGTAGGTATCTTTATTCCAGATAGTTTAGCTGGAATATTATTTAATCCCTTCATTAAAATCTCTGCATACAATAAAGGCAAAGAACTACTTCCAAAAGATAGCTGTAATCATTATTTTACTTTTTATAAGAATAGAAATGAGAATTTCATAAATTCATTTACAGGAAGTCTATTTTGGTATGATAACGATAAGAGATTTTTAGGTGCTAAAATATTGTATGACGAAGATTACGAGTATAAGAAATCAAGTAATTACAAATTATCTTTCATTCTGTACAAAGATTCTGTCCGAACACCGTCTTATCTTCGAAATAATCATGATATATTTTCTAGCGAAATTGATGAATATAATAAAGCTACCGATTGGATTAATCAATTAATTCAAATATCTAGTGAAAAAGAAATAAAGGAAAATGAAAAAGAAGAAAGAATTCAAAGAATCCTGTCCGGAGAGATTCAGCCAAAAGTTACTGTTAATCTCATTATCAGACAGTATTTTAAAGCAAATACTCTTTCACATAATACATATAATGATGAATACTTCTTTAGTGAATCCTCTACTGCATTAATTGAAAAAGAAATAGTATATACCCATTTCCCTATTAATGAAACATTTGAGTTCAAAACTCAAGGTTCTGTTATTTCTGTAGGTACAACTTATACAACAGTTGGTATGAAAATGTATTTTGAAGTTCGTTGGGAAGGTCTTGCTTTTCCTTTAATAACTTCATTCGATATAAAAGATACTGATATTAAAGATACTAAAATAATAAATATGGATGGGTCTAAATATGATGGGGTACATACTAATTCAGGTTTGATAAGTTTAGATTTTTCTAAAAAATACAAAATTGAGTTTTCTATCTCTAATTAGAAAAGTAAACAAAAAATTAATTATCAATTCTGAATAATAATTAGTTCTAAAAGGTTAATAATATATTAAGAAGGGAATATTCCCTAAAAATACACAGAATCTCTTACAGATATAGGTAATTTAGTAGTTAGTTTAGTAGTAAGTTGTAGGGGATTAATTTGTAAACATTCTATTTTAGCTAATTATCTATTTGTCGAAAAACGCTTAAATTTACACTTTGCGGAGAAGGTGGGATTCCTCCGAGGGAGTCCCTTCGGGAGAACCCACGTAGCGCTTTTGAGGTTAACACACTTTCCAGGCGTGCCTCTTCAGCCACTCCTCCAAAGGAGCCCCCTTTGTCCGCAGGACTTCTTTGGAGGGGAGCACCATTCCAGTTTGGTTTTTTAGGGAATTAGATAATGCCTTTTTGCTTTAACCAAATATAACCATCAATGGACTTGAAGAATCTTTCTCTTTGTTCAGCTTCTTTCCTTGTCGAGTACTTTTCGCTGTAATGTAATTTAAGAGGTTTCCTGTTCTTAGTAGATTTTACTTTGCCTGAATTATGATGAATTAATCTCTTATCAATATTACCGGATGAACCATAGTAATATCTTCCGTCTCTAAGGCTTACTAAAATATAAGCATAATACATAATTATCTTTTTGTAAGGATTTTGCGGAGAAGGTGGGATTCGAACCCACGTAGCGCTTTTGACGCTAACACACTTTCCAGGCGTGCCTCTTCAACCACTCGAGCACCTCTCCAAGCTATTACAGAACAGGAATTTAGAAGGAATACTTGAAAAATCAGCGGAGAGCGAGGGACTCGAACCCCCACAGGCTTACACCCGGCGGTTTTCAAGACCGCTGCAATACCATTATGCGAGCTCTCCTGTTGCGAATTGCAAATATAACTCAACTAATTGCCTTTTTCAATGAAAATATAATACTGGAGATCCGGAATTGTTCAGGTTTATCAATAGCACAGAAGCTATGATCAGCGAATTAAACCAAATTATTCAAGGTACGAAGAAATAAATATAAGGAGTGCCATTGCTTGTAATGCATCTGTTATTGTAATAAATAGAATCATATACTGACCAGCGGCCGGAATTATCAAAATTTACTTTTCCTTTATAAAGCCCATCACCAATATAAACAGGATTTACATTCCCGCCTGATGTGTGATTCAATGAATCAAGTTTTACGGTAAGATTCATTGAAGCTGTATTTACCTGAGTAAAATAATTAAAATCCGGGGATTCATGCAGCAGGCAGTAAAAATCATTCATTCCTTTTATTGGTTCCTCAGGTGCAGTCATTGTGATAAGATAGCTCAGCTGCGCCGTCAGATCGGTAAAGATCTTGAATTTTGTTTTCTGATCCCACCCAACATCAAATCTAACTGAGTCTATTGATAACTCATCATTATAATTGTAATAAGCGTACCAGCGGCTTGTACTATCAGAAGGCATAAGCATTATCAAATAACCAGTAAACATTCCAAGCGAACTATTGTAATTATAAAGCGGCTCAACCGGAGTAGCGTGAAAGCTTGTAGAATTAAAATGAAACATCTTTGCGAAGAATTTTACAAACCCGCCGGTCTTTGGATTTCCATTCTCAAATACTTTGAATCCTATCTTATTATATCCTGTCATTAGGGTATCATCATCTACTGCCCAAACCTCGAATTTTATATTCCCGTTTTCAACAGTAGCAATTTTTTCATAAATATCACCTGTATTAGTATTATCAACCGGATTAGAATTCTCTCCGCAGCCAATAATTGATACAGCTATTCCCGTTATTAATAATGCAATAAACTTCTTCAAATTGAATTTGTATTATGCTTACGTGCAAATTAATCATATTATAGCAGACATAGAATGACAATTGTCATATACTTAAATGACCAATATCTACATGGCAATAACAAACATATTTATTTTACAAGAATCATTCTTTTGACATTAGTATAATTTCCGGCATTCAGCCTGTAGAAATAAACACCGCTTGAGACATATGATGCATCCCAGTCAACTAAATACACGCCCGGCTGAAGCTGCTGGTCAATAAGCGTAATAACTTCACGGCCCAGAATATCATACACGATCAACCTGGTAATAGCTGTCTTTGGAATATCCACTTTTATTTTTGTAACTGGGTTAAACGGATTTGGATAGTTGTTATACAGCTTAAACTCCTTAGGTATGATATTTGTAATTTGCGTTAAGCCAATTGGCGCAATCCTGAATGACCAGACTTCGCTCCAAACGCTGTAACCTCCCGGATTGTATGACCTCACCCGCCAATAATATGCAGAGTCGTTTTGCAAACTTCCGGCCGGTACCATAATGCCTGATGTTGTGATCTCTGTGGAATCATATGCAATAGATGTAAAGCCTGTATCTCTGGCTACCTGCACCTGGTATCCTGTTGCAGTTGAAATGCTGTCCCAATCCAAAACCGGAGTTAATGATAGTCCTTGAGTGCCGTCTAAAGGAGAAACCAGATTAGGCGCTGCAGGCGGAACAGGAACAGTTGTGAAATTCCACGTTTGGCTGAACTGGCTGTAGCCGCCCACATTTTTTGCGCGTACCTTCCAGTAATAAACCGTTAAGGGATTAAGTCCGCTTACGTTTCTCACTGAATCTGTTACCAATGAATCATCCACGACCATTTGTGTAAATACCGAGTCTCTTGCAAGCATTACATGATAATGAGTTGCGCTTGGAAGCCTGTACCATATCATTTGCATATTCAGCGGAATATTAATGGCATTATCCTGTGGTGAAAATTGCAGTGGTATTGTCGGATTCTGTATAATTGTATTAAAACGGAACCACCGTGAAAAACCGCCCCAGCCGATCTCGTTCTTTGCCTTAACACGCCAGTAATATCTTGTCTGGTTTACAAGTGAGTTTACGGTCTTAAATGAATCAACTAAGTTGGAATCAATTACAACAGATGCTCCAAGTGTATCAAGATTCAGTTCAAACCAATACTTCTGAATACTCTCAGCGCCAAAGAAGGTGTTTTTTACAAATGGAGCGCGGTCGGTCTGATCGTTTGCAATAGCCCAGCGGAATGTAATATTCACCGGCTGGTTAACTGCGCTATCGGGCGGTGAAAGCAGCTCTACCTGGTAAGGCGAGCCAAGTGTCCTGAATTTCCACGCAGGGGAGTAACTGCTTGTGCCGCCAACATTTTTGGCATTAACACGCCACCAGTAATTTGTGAGCGGCTGCAAACCCGCTACCGACTTGATGCTATCAGTTAATGTTGAATCATTTACAATGATACTTGTGAACAGAGAATCACTTGCCAATTGCACTCTGTATGTTTGTGCTGTTGGCCTTTTTAACCAAACGAGATTCAAAGAAAGCAATAATCCGGTCTGATTATTGAGCGGCGAAAACAGAACCGGCGCTGTTGGTGCCGCAATAATAGTTGTGAATTTGAAGGCAGTTGAAAAACCGCTTGTACCTGCAATATTTTTTGCATTAACGCGCCACCAATAGCCTGTAAGGTTGCTTAAGGCTGAAATATTTTTTGTTGTATCTGTAAGAGTAGAGTCATTTACAATAATATTGCTGAAACCGGCATCAGTAGAAACCTGCAGGCGGTATGTAACGGCAAATTGCGGTTTACTCCAAACCAGATTAAGAGATAATGGCTGATTAACAGAATTATCCGGCGGCAAAAGTGGATTTGGCGAAGCCGGAACAGGAGGTATTGTTGTAAATTGCCAAACAGAAGAATATCCGCTAGTGCCCGCTGCATTTTTGGCGTTAACACGCCAGTAATAAGTTGTGTTGTTATTTAAGCCGCTCACAGATTTTGTTGTATCGGTTATGGTTGAATCATTCACGATAAGATTGCTAAAACCTGCATCAGTTGCAAGCTGAACACGGTATGTAGCAGCAAATTGCGGTTTAGACCAAACCATAGTAAGGGATAACGGCTGATTAGCAGAATTATTTGGCGGAGAAATAGGATTGGGTGAAGCAGAAACAGGCGGCATGGTTGTAAACTGCCATGCAGAAGAATAGCCGCTTGTTCCCACTGCATTTTTTGCATTTACACGCCAGTAATAAGTTGTGTTACTATTTAATCCGCTTACAGATTTTGTAGTATCGGTTACAGTTGAATCATTAACTATGAGATTGCTGAACCCGGCATCTGTTGCAACCTGTACGCGATAGGATGTACCTGATGTTTTGCGCCAAATTAAATTTAGAGTGGTTGGTTGGCTAAGAGAATTGTGAAAAGGTGAAATCAACGTTGGAGGGAACGGTACCTGATGATATTTTAGTATGTTAATATCGAAATTGCCACTAACAGCAATTTGACCAGCCAAATAGACGTTACCATAAACATCAACAAAAATGTCTTTTACTTCATCAAAAGTATTGCCGCCGGGTGTATTATATACTGTGGACCAACTTAGATTACCAATCAGATCATACTTTAAACAATACAAATCTCTTAGGCTTGGATTGCTTTCATTTGCCCAGCCTATCACATATGCATTGCCCTGATTGTCGGCAGAAAGGCCGGTTCCACCTTGATTACCTCCATAACTTGGTGCATAAATCTGTGACCATATTTGGTTACCGCTAGTATCATATTTTATAGTCAGTGTTTGCGAGCCCGTCATGCCTGCCACAAATAAATCGTTATCACTATTGATCGCGATATTCCAACCGTGATCACTGCTAGTAGTCGGTCCGGCAAAACGCCTTTCCCAAATTAGGCTTCCAGAATTAGAATATTTCAAAGTTGTACAATCATCCCCTGTTCCACTGCCATTACTAGAGCCAGTTACATATAGGTTACCTAAATTATCCAATACTAATTCATTTGCAATGTCAAGCGCGTTGCCAGGCCCATTGTATCTTTGTGTCCATAGTTGATTACCGCTGGCGTCATACTTTACAGTAGCATAATCAACACTTGTGCCACTGCCGTCACTCCATCCTGTTACATACACATTGCCTGAATTATCAACACGTATGGAATATGCATAATCATTACCATTACCTGTTCCGTTATATGTTACAGCCCATAATTGATTTCCGTTTAAATCATATTTAATAGTTATATAATCATTGCTTGATATTCCGGCACATAAACCCGTTACATAAACATTGCCTGAATTATCTGTTGCCATTGAATAAGGAATCTCATTTGCATTATTTGCTGCATTGTTATACCTCGCAAGCCAAATCTGATTTCCATTGGTATCCAGTTTTAAAGTTGCAATATCACCATTGGTTGCACTCGTACTTGTGCCAGTGATACATAAGAATCCTGAATTGTCAAGAGTAATATAGTATGGATTATCTGTCGCATTCCCTGGTCCATTATAGCGCTTTTCCCAAATCAAAGCTCCATTTGAATTGAATTTTAGGATCACATAATCATTTCCGGTTCCAATTCCAGCACTGCTACCAAGTGAATAGACATTACCAGTTTTATCGGCTATGATGTATTTCCCATATATAAAATCTTGTTCACCGTCAAAACCATTTCCTGGCCCATTATATCTATATACCCATTGCTGGGCGACCTGTGCATCAAGAATTTTTAACGAAAAGATCAGTACTAAAAAAAAGAATATTATTCTCTTCATTTTATTCTAGTGGTTAAATTGTGCTGAAATTATTTTATTCGGAAAACTATTAAGCCTGATTCAATATGCAAATTAATATTAGTAAGGCCGGCTCCATAGGGTAAGTTCAATATCTAAAGATTCTTGATTTTCAATATAAACTATATTTGCTGCATATCATTTGACTTAAGTCAAATAATGTATTCTATTGTTTAACATGAATTTCCGCAACTAAAAAATTAAATGGGTTCTTCTGCAAAGGTGGGTATTTTCCGGCATTTCATTCCGGAAACAGGTAATTTCATCTTTCTGATTGTTCTGAAGTTTAATATAAATGTGCTTTTTTAGAAACGCAAGGAGGCAAAACCGGCTATGTGAATCTGGAAATTTCATTTTTAAGTGAATATGGGCTATTTTATATGATTATTATATTTTATGTGAATTTCTTGGATTAAAATTCTTTTTTTCCGCAGTGTTTTACTTACATTTTCCAACCATTTTATACCTGTGGCAGTCAATCAAATGGTCATTCACCATTCCGATAGCCTGCATGTTTGCATAACAAATTGTTGAACCGACAAATTTGAATCCGTCTTTTAAAAGAGTTTTGCTCATTTCATCTGATTCTTTTGTTCTAGCCGGCAGATCTTTAAGTGATTTCCTTGTATTCTTAATTGTTCTTCCTTCTGTAAATTTCCAAATATACTTATCAAATGAACCATACTTATCCTGTATATCCAGGAACGCTCTTGCGTTAGTAACAGCGGCATTTACTTTAAGTTTATTCCTTATAATTCCGGCATCCTCAAGAAGTGAAGCGATCTTCTTATCCTTATAACGCGCAATTTTCTCAGCATTAAATCCATCGAATGCTTTTCGGAAATTCTCTCGCTTGTAAAGTATCGTCCGCCAGCTTAATCCTGCCTGGAATCCTTCCAGTATCAGGAATTCAAAAAGCTTCTTATCATCATGAACCGGTACACCCCACTCTTCATCATGATATTTAACATAAAGCGGATCTTCGCCGCACCATGGGCATCGTATGATTTCTTTTTTTGGCATAATTTCTTAATTATTTTTTTGTGGTTCTAATACTCGTGCCGCGAATAAAACACTGCAAAGTTATAATTATACTTTTAAATAATAATGCCAAAATTATAAGTCAGCATTTAAAGGTTATATGACTTGATAAAATTAGTTAATTACAATAATTTCGATGAAACAGAAGCAATGAATTGCACATTACCTGATAGGATTATTGGATTCTAAAATTCTGAAAATTCTCGGCAAAAAATTCCCTAATGAAAAGTTTCCTCCTCTAATTATACATTTATCATATCTGCTGATTTCTTTGGCATTTTGTCTGTTGTATTATCTGCTGATAATAACTTTTCATGATTTTTATAATTATGAGTATTGCAGTATATATAAGGTACTTAATGGAGAGGCTCTTCATTCTATGCAATACAGGGTTCTAATTCCATATATCTTTAAAGGACTTTCGTATGTACTGCCCTTATCCGATGTATCACTGTTTGTTTTGATAATTGTAGTGATTACATATTTTACTTTGCTGTGCTTCCGTTCAGTCTTAAACGTTTATTTTGAAAACAGAACAGTCAATAGTATTTCTGCAATAATTATAATTTATCCAATGTTATGGAATTTTATGTTATTGAACAGCATATTCTTTTTTGTCGATAGCGCTGTTGTGCTGTTTATGACGGCCGGCTTCTATTTTATTGTGTCCAAAAAGAATTACTGGCTATTGTTAACAGTCTTTTTTGCCACGCTGAATCACTATTCTTCAGCATTTATAATCATGGCATTTGTTCTTTTCAATTACAAAACCCTGTTTAAAAAACAGACTTTAATTTTTTCGGCAGCGCTTTCTGCTGTATTTTTGATTTGCTTATTGGGGTTCAAATTGAAGTATCCATATTTTCCTCCGGAAAGAGAAGACGGCTTCGTTATGGCAATGCCCCTGCTTGCAATAGAGGCAATTACTGACATGCCTATGAGTATCCTTCTGAAATACGTAATACTGAATTTTGGCGGTCTTCATTTGCTTGCACTGTTGGTTATGGTAACAGGATTGTGGAAAAAGATCAAGCCCGAGTTTCTTGTTATCTTTTTATTTTTTGTGCCATATTGTTTAATAGCAATACTAAGGCTGGGTATAAGGCTGGAAGAAATGCGAAACTGGATACCGTTAATTCCGTTTATAACAATTCTTGCTTTAATACTTTTTACCGGTTTTAAAAATCCGCTTTTCACCCTTTCAAAAACTGTTTTAAAAGAAAAATAGGCAGCACCAAGGTTTTAAACCTTTCTCTTAGATTTTACTGGTCCTTTCCGGTTTGCAATTTAGCGCTGAATTCATTCATGCCATAGAACCGGAAAAGTCAATTTTCTAAATTAATCATTTTTAGCTATTAAGTAAAAACACAAATCATTAAATTTATCGGTTAGATAATCTTCCGGATAAGCGTGGGCAATGGAGCTTTTTAAAATTGGATTCATTTCGGTAAGCTTAATAGATATAATTGATATAATCATTGTCACTTATATTTTCTACAAGCTGTATCTCGTAATGCGTGGTACCATTGCATCCCAGATATTCCTGGGTTTAACACTTATTATCATAGCCTCATTAATAGCACAGACATTTAACATGAAATCTCTTGGCTGGATCTTCAGCCGCTTAACTGATATATGGGTCATAGCTTTTATTATATTGTTCCAGCCTGAAATACGCAGATTATTGCTTGTAATTGGAAGAACGCGTATTGCGAGATATTTCCTTAAGTTCAACGCCAGTGAAACAATTAACGAAATAACAGACGCAATCAAAGAGCTTAAGGAGCGCGAACAGGGTGCCTTAATTGTTGTCTCTAAGGGTGATCGGCTCACATCTTTTGTTGAAACAGGTGAACCTCTTCAGGCAAAGGTAAGCAAAGAGCTCCTCATCTCTATTTTCAATAACCGCTCACCGCTGCACGATGGCGCAGTAATAATTAATAATAACACAATTGAAGCCGCAAGATGCATCCTGCCGCTATCTTCTATAGAGAGATCCGGAATTCGCAAGCTGGGCACAAGGCACAGGGCAGGGCTTGGCGCATCAGAAGATGTAAATGCTATTGTGATTATCCTTTCTGAAGAGACCGGTGATATATCCATTGCTGATGACGGCAGACTGAAATTCCTTTCAGGCCTCGAAGAGCTTAAGCGTGAGCTGCAGAAAGAACTTGAAACCTCTGATGTAAAAGAAGAAGTAAAGGAAATTTTCGAAGAAATGGAAGAAGAATAACAGGAGAGATTACCCATGCTTCTGGTTGAAGAAGAAAAAAGAAAACTGGTAGAGCATCTTTGGTCGAAGGGAATAAAGAACGAAGATATCCTTAAGGCAATTTATAAAGTTAACCGTGAAAGATTCATTTCATCAGCCCTTAGAAAACTTGCATATGACGATAATGCTTTGCCAATTGAGTGCGCTCAGACTATTTCGCAGCCCTTTACTGTTGCTTATATGACTCAGGCTTTGGAGGTAAAACCCGGTGATAAAATACTTGAGATCGGAACGGGCTCAGGTTACCAGGCTGCAATTTTATGCGAGCTTGGCGGTGAAGTTTATACTATTGAGCGTATCGAAAAGCTTCACGAAAATTCGAAAAAACTGCTTGCTTCACTTGGCTACAAAGTACATCTAAAGCTTTGTGACGGCACTCTAGGATGGGAAGAATTTGCCCCTTATGATAAGATAATTGTTACTGCCGGCGCGCCGGTAGTACCCGAAAACCTTTTAACACAACTTAGTACCGGCGGAATACTAGTAATCCCTGTCGGTTCAATTGAATCGCAAAGGCTGCATGTTATTACAAAGACAGAAGATGGTACAAGTGAAAAAAAATTCGAGCACTTCAAGTTTGTTCCATTGATTGGCGAAGAAGGCTGGAAGCCGGAAGATTAGTATGCAGCATCCTAAACCTAAGATCCTCGTAATAACTGGTCCTACGGCATCAGGTAAAACTGACCTTGCTCTTAAGCTTGCAAAGGAGATTGAAAACAATTACGGGAAAAAAGTTGAGATAATTTCAGCCGATTCACGGCAGGTGTATAAATATATCCCGATAACTACAGCACAACCTGCAGCTGAAGAATTAGATCAATTCAAACATTATTTTGTAAATGAGCTTGAGCTTGATGCAGAATTCAATGCCGGTGAATTCGGCTCAAAAGCCAGGATCCTGATAGATAAAATATTAAGTGAAGGTAAAATTCCTTTAGTTTCCGGCGGAAGCGGTCTGTACATAAATTCATTAGTGTATGGATTCTTCGAAATAGGTAGTGATGACAAACAGCTTGATGAAAAATTCAAATCAAAAAGAGACGAGATATATAAAATAAAAGATGAAAAAGGATTTGAGTACTTACTTGATGAATTGAAACGGCATGACCCGCTCACTTTTAACAGGATGACGGAGATCAAGGAAAGAAGAGTCATCCGCGCGCTTGAAGTTTTTTATGTTACAGGTATTCCGATCTCAGTGCATCAAAGCAAAAAGATCGAGGTAGATTTTGAGCCGCGTCTATATGCAATCCAAACCGAACGAAGTGAATTATATGACAGGATAAACAAAAGAACTGATGTAATGCTGTCGGCGGGAATGATCGAGGAAATAGAAAGGCTGAAAAGTAATGGTTATCATTACAAAACTCATAATTCGCTGAACACCGTGGGCGCAAAAGAAGTATTCGACTATCTTGATGGAATTTTAACAAAAGAACGTATGAGGGAACTTATCAAACAGAATACAAGGCGATTTGCAAAGAGGCAAATGACATGGTTCAGAAGAGATGGAAATATTAAGTGGATTTCAAACAGCGCTAAGGATCGTGCAGAAGTTTTGGATGGAATATTAGAGAATCAATAAAAACTTTTTTTAAGATCGATCATTTCTTTAAGCAATGGATGCGGCCTGTAGCGGTCTTCTCCAAAATCCCTTTGCAAACCTGCCAGAATATTGCAAACAAGCTCAATACCAAGCCTATCTGCCCACTCAAGCGGGCCGAAAGGATAATTAGTTCCAAGCTTCATTGCAGTATCAATATCTTCCTTAGATGCGATCAGTTCACTAAATACCTGTACCGCCTCATTAATTATCATAGAAACTATCCTGGGAAATATCAGCCCAACTCTATCAGGTACAATCGAGTAATTAATCCCGGCTTCGCTTAAGAAATTTTCTGCATTTTTAAGTATTTTATCATCTGTTATTTTTGAGGGCGCTATTTCAATTCTTTTTGCTATAGAAAATGTATCATATAAGCCAATGCCTATCAATCTTTCGGGGTTTTCCTGGAGTGAAGATTGAGCAGAGACAGATGAGCACAATGATGAAGTGAATATCGGGATGTTCTTTGCTGAGTTTGCCTCTATATATTGGAGCTCTTCAGTTTTTTCGTATTCCGGAAAGTTGGTTGAATTGATGATTATACCGGCTGATTCTATATTTTCCGTGAATTCAGCCTTACCGCTCATAAATTCTTTGACCTCGTTATTAATTGATTCTGAACCTGATAAGTAAACTTTAGTCATTTTTTAATTGAATAATTCTGAATTAAAAGAAAAATTAGAAGCACATTACATAACCTATAAGCAAAAATTCTCATCAAAAGATCCTGTATGGATACTTCACAGGTTCACTGATGAAAAAGATATTGAGCTTGTTGCCTTAATTACCGCGGCATATGCTTATGGTTCAGTGGACCAAATTAACATGTTTATAAATGCACTCCTGCAGAAAACCGGTAATAAACCATACGAATTTACCATTAATTTTTCCAAACGAAAAGATAAAAATCATTTATCGGGTTTATATTATAGATTCAATTCTCACATAGACCTGCTTGATATGTTCAGTACTTTGAACAAAGCGCTCTTAAAATTTGGCTCACTAAAGAATTTATTCCTGAGCCATTATCAACCTTCACACAAAAACATCATTCCTGCACTTAGCGGATTTACAGATGAGCTGAATAAGAACATCCGGAGTTCTGAAAGCAGTTATTACCACTATCTTTTTTCAAACCCGGTAAATAAAAGCGCATGTAAACGTATGAACCTGTTCTTAAGATGGATGGTGCGTAAGGATGAGATTGATACAGGGTTGTGGAAAGGCATTAAAACATCAAAACTTGTTATGCCTGTTGATACGCATATAGCATGGATATCTAAGAAGATGAAATTAGTAACCCGCAAAACCATTGATCTGAAATTTGCTTTGGAATTGACGGATAAACTGAAAGAATTTGACCCGGTTGATCCTGTAAAATATGATTTTGCATTATGCCATATAGGTATTGATAAAAAAGAATTTTGATGCCTGTCATTAATGGGTGTTTAAACAGTGTCAGGTCTGCACAAAGTCCCCCTTCGGGGAGGACCTGACACAAACAATCTTCCGTACCCGTCAGGTCCTCAGACATGACGGGAAATTAATGGTTTTTTTCAGCGTCTTTTAAATTAGTAGGTTAAGGCTGAGTGTTAGTAACTATAAACATTAATTCTTATTTTACAACTCTCAACTAATTGCGAGTTTGAAATTCTTCTAAACATACGTTATTTATGAAAATAGGTATTCTTTGTTATCCAACTTACGGCGGAAGCGGTGTTGTTGCAACCGAGCTTGGTATTGAGCTTGCTGCGCGCGGACACCAGGTTCATTTCATTTCATACAGTATGCCCATGCGGCTTAATATGGGATTTTCTGATAATATTTTCTTTCACAAAGTAGAGATTGCCTCTTATCCATTGTTCGATTTTCCGCTATACAGCATAGCACTTGCAAGTAAAATTGTTGAAGTAGCAAAATTTAACGGACTGGATCTGGTTCACGCTCACTATGCAATACCTCATGCTACAAGCGCTTACCTTGCCAGAGAAATTATTAAAGAAGAAGTTCTTTCAAAAAAGAAGAATAACAGGAATATAAAAATTATAACAACCCTGCATGGTACAGATATCACACTCACCGGGCTTGAGATCAGTTTCCTGCCTACAATGAAGTTTTCCATCAGGCAATCCGATGGCGTTACCGCAGTATCTGAATTCCTAAGAACAAAAACACAGTCACAATACGAGATCTTCAAAGAGATAAAAGTAATACCTAACTTCATTAATCTTGATATATACAAAAGAATAAACAACAAGGAAACTGAGTGCCTTAAGGCAAGATTTTCTAAGAATGGCGAGAAGATACTTGTTCATACATCAAACTTCCGCCCTTTGAAGCGGGTTGATGATGCAATACGTGTTTTTAAGAAAATTCATGACAAAATTCCTTCAAAGCTCTTGTTGATAGGAGACGGCCCTGAACGAAGCAAATGCGAGTATCTTGCCAAAGATCTTGGTGTGGATGCAGATGTTAAGTTTTACGGCGAGCAGGAATCTTTTACAGAGATTCTTTCCATTGCAGACCTGTTCTTAATGCCGTCACAATCTGAAAGCTTTGGTCTCTCAGCGCTTGAAGCCATGGCATGCGGCGTTCCCGTTATTTCATCAAATGCCGGGGGATTGCCCGAGCTGAATCTGCACGGTGAAACAGGATACATTGCAGAAATTGGCGATGTTGATAAAATGGCAGATTATGCTTTAAGCTTACTTGAAAACCCTAATAAGTATAAGATCTTTTCCGAGAATACTCTTGAAAGGGCAACCACGCTCTTTTCGGCTGAAAAAATAATCCCGGAATATGAAAAATATTACGAGGAAGTGCTGGGTTCATAGATTTGCTTTTTTTTTGGGGGAGATATTGTTTATATTAGAGTATTCCCAAAAACATAAAAGCGGAGCAGAAAAATGAAACAGAAATACATTTTTTTAGCTATGTTGTTTTCCTTAATCTCCTCAATCACCTTTAGCCAGATGTTTTGGCACCAGGCAGCAAGTTTTAACGGTACAAGCGATATAACAATCCCTGCATCACCTTCAACAGATATAACAGGAAGCTTTACGGTTGAAGCATGGGTGAGCCCTACTACAACTGGATTGCAGAACATAATGGCAAAAGGTAATTCAAGATACGATTTCAGGATATCTTCATCCTCTCCCGGAGGCAGGATAGCCATTAGGACAAATGGTACTACTAGACTTACTGCAAAAGTTTCAAGTTCTCTAACCCCAAATGTGTGGACTCATGTTGCAGCAAC
This sequence comes from Ignavibacteria bacterium, assembly GCA_019912545.1. Classification (GTDB taxonomy): domain Bacteria; phylum Bacteroidota; class Ignavibacteria; order Tepidaquicellales; family OLB5; genus OLB5. The sequence continues at coordinate 15,599 of JAIOIK010000204.1, forward strand.
TTATAATGTAGGTACTAATACTTTTTCACTTTTTATAAATGGAGTACTGGATACTTCTGCAGTAATTGCAGGCGCAGCCCCTACTTCAGCAGTTGAAACAGTGACAATTGGAGATGGATTTAACGGAAATTTTACAGGATTGATTGATGAAGCCAGAATTTGGAACCGTGCACTTACTGCTACTGAGTTATCAAACAATATGTTTGTTTCACTTGGTGCTACAGGCGGCGTATACAACGGACTTGTACTTTCAATGACTATGCAGAATAGTTATGGTTCTTCTCCAACAAGTTTAACAGATTGGTCAGGTAACGGGAATACCGGTACTAATAATGGCGCCGTTTTTGTTAATTACAGCGGTAAACCTTCGAGGACAACGTACCAGAATCAAAGCCTGGTTTTTGACGGAGCTTCGTGGGTTGCAGGGCCTGATAACGCAGCAGTTAGTCCAACTGCAGCTATAACTTTGGAAGCATGGATCTTTCCAAAAACTAATGTTGGCACACAGCCTTTTATAAACAAAGGAAACGCACTTTCAAACTACCAGCTTAGGCTTATAAGCACAACAAATGTTTTGGCAGCAGTTATAAATGGTGTGCTTATCAGTTCAACAACAGTTGCAGTACCTGTAAACAGGTGGAGCCATGTGGCGTTTACTTATACGCCCGGCGGCACATATAAATTCTTCCTGAATGGAAACCTTGGCGGTACAGGCACAAATGCGGCTCCTCTTCTTGATGGGGCGGATTCTTTGATCATAGGCAGATATCCGGGAGGCTCTTTATTTACCGGTTACGTTGATGAAGTGAGAATTTCCAATTATGCAAAGCCGGATAGCACTATACAGCAATATGTTTACAGGTCTATTGATCAAAGCAATGAACCTTTTTCAGGAAATGTTAATGTTGTCTATAATTTTGATGGTTATGGAGTTGATAATTGTTCCGATGGCGGTCCAAGAATGTATTTCAGGAATAATGCAAGATTCTCTATTCACAATATAACAGGCAGCAGCAGTGAAGATGAAAGTTCTACATCACCTCTTAACAGGTGGGATGCCGGCAATTTCTCAAGAGGCTGGTATATGAAAACTTCAGACAGGCTTATCCCGAATGTTGGAGTTATGACCGTGGATAGCCTAAATGTTTCCCCGGGGGTTTCTATGACAGATGTAAATTTATTCATTGGTCTCAATCATACATATGTAAATGACCTCAGAATTACACTTGTTGCACCTAATGGCGATAGCTCAGTTGTATTTAACGGTAATGGTGGAAGTGAAAATGACCTGGTAACAATTTTTGATGACCAGGCCGATAGCACTATTGCTGGTTTGGGTAATACTTACATTGGGGGTTACACGCGTATAAAGCCTTCGGGTGTGCTTAATACACCATTTTCCGGCGACCAATCAGCTGGTATCTGGAGATTAAGAATTATTGATGGCTTTGCGGGTGATGAAGGCAGAGTCTATTCATGGGGTATCCAGATAAATAATGCAGTCTTTACAGGTGTAAATCAGATCGCATCTGAAATACCGCTGAAATTCATGCTGCATCAAAATTATCCGAATCCGTTTAACCCTGTGACGAGCATTAAGTTCGCGATCCCAAGTTCTGCTTTTACTGTAATAAAAGTGTATGATATTATTGGCAGGGAAGTAGCTAAACTGGTTGATAAGCAATTAAGTGCAGGTACTTACGAAGTGACATTTGACGGCAAAGACCTTGCTTCAGGTGTTTATTTCTACAGGATCGAATCAGCTGATTTTGTTGATGTGAAGAAAATGATGCTGGTTAAATAAGTATTGCAAGTAACTATGTAGTGAACAAATAGTCTAACATTGTGAGGGGGGCTTCTTCTTATAGAAGTTCCCTTTTTTTATTTTGGTGAAATTTCTTGAACAAGAAATTATTGTGAGCAGATATTGAATGGGCAGCTAATCCGGAACTTCTGTCTTTTCTGCCAGTATCTCTGCAAATGGCCTCTTTTTCATTTTACCTTCTGCCCAGCTTATCATGTCAAATTGTTCTATTGCATTTCTTTCAAAAGGATCTGCTTTTAGCTTTATGAGGTCTTTTTTGAACATACCAAAAATCTCCATCTTCGTTTTTTCATCATTTGTATTCATTGCCTTTGTTACGAATGCCAAAACAGTCTTTTCAAAGCCATGAAATCTTTCAGCTTTCGAGAGATATCTCTTCGTTGATTTCACAGCATATTCAAGATGGTCATAATTACCGCTTTCGAAATGAATAATCAGGTTCTTTATTCTGGCTATACTGTGCTGTTCCGGCTCTTTGCCGGCATCTTTCGAATTCAGTATCCTGCTTATATAATGCAAACCTCGTTCAAGATCGTTCATTATGAAACACGCATAAGCCAGCTTATTGTACAATGAAAGCTTCCTGCTTTCCTGTAAATGCCTGGAGAATCTTTCTAGTCCCTTATTGATATCTTCAATTGATCGTATGATCTTGCCAAACAGGCAAAACTTGATATTATATGTCAATTCAAGATCCGATACCAGCAGGAAAGTTCTTGTCTGAAGGTCTATAAACTCTTTCCTGTTCTCAAACTGTGCGGCAAAATTCTTTAGTTTCTGAATCCCGTTCTCGAATTCTTTTCTGAATCCCTGAATAACACATGCATTCAGATAATTATTCAGTGCAAGCACATAACTTCTTGGATTCTCACGGATAAACCTCTTATCACTTTCCAAAAGGTCAAGTAAAGCCTTGCGGTATTTGATCCAGCTCTTGTTGTCATTTACTATTCTGTAATAATGCCCGAGAATTGAATAATGCTTGAATTTAGCATCAAAGTTATCCGCTTTTGATTCACCCCTCAATAATGGGTTATTGGCAATTAAATTCAGCCTGTCCAGATCGCTCTTTGTTCTTATTGATCCCATCTCTTTTGAGAGAAGAAATAACTCGTTATACAGCAAATTGTATTCTTCGTTTACTGTTATTGATCTCAGGTTATCCAAACTGCGCTTTTTCAGCTCTTCGAAATTAACTCCCTTTTCAGTGGTGTAGTAATCAGTGGTCAGGGCAGTCATTTCTTTGTTGTAAAGCAGAGCAAGGTAAAATGGTTTATCATTTTCCTTTGCGATCTCTATTGCCTTATTAAGAAGAGTCTTGAACTGTTTATAAAGTCCCTTTTCAAATAGTACATTAAGCTCTGTCAGTATGTTATTAAGTTTTGAAACTGCAAATTTTTCTGAGTGGTATGCACTGAGTGACTTTAGTACAAGATTGAACAGATAATTTTTTGTTGAATACAGGGTGGCTGCAAATTTTTCACCTTTAAACTTTGTCTTTATCTGTTCTTCGTCATACTCATTCTGCAGTTCAATTGCTTCAAAAAGCCTTACATAAACATTTTTACTTCCAATTGTTTGTTTTGATGCAAATTTTTTGAAATATCCTTTTTCAGTTTTCGACATAGCCTTTATTAGCTGAAAAAGGTCATCGGTGGCTTTCATTGATTTCTTTGATTAAATGATCTGAATAACCAAAAATAATCATTTTTATCCCAAAAAAGCCATTAGGATGAATTATTGGACTTATGAGAATGCGCCAAAGTTAGTTTTGTTTGGCAGTTCATTAAATCTATATTTGAACATGGAAAATATAGTAACAGAGAGATTCATCAATCAAACCCATGAAAGCGGACTAACGCCTCCAGTCGTAGTCAGCCCCAGGGACTTTCCATAAATCCCGATTTAAAGGAGAAGTTGAATAATTTAACCGATTTAATTATTTAATTTGTCTCCAGGCCGTATCCAAACAGAAAAGGGGGAACTTTTAATCAAAATTCCCTCTTTTTCTATATATAAAGCCTACTGATATTTCAGGAAAGTTGATTGCAACCCTGTATTTACAACATTTTACATTTAGATGCATTTTAGTCAATTGATTTATTTAGCTTAATTAGTTATTCTGTAATCAAATTAAACTCAAAAAATGAGAAGATTATCATTAATAGTTTTGATCATTGCCTTGGTTTCAAGCGTTTCCTTTTCACAGTTTAAAGATATTCCCACTGAAACGAAATCAAAGCTAAAAAGCAATAGTGGAATGATCCTCGGATTTATCAATCCTAAGAATTTCTCTATCTCACACCAGATTAATATGTCTTATCAAACCGGCGGAAATTCTTCCGTTAGCTTAACTTCTTATACAGCTACTTTGAATTATAAAATATTGAAGAACATGAATATCAGCGCTGATGTCACTATGCAGTATTCACCATATGCAAGCATTGGCTCTAACAACCCGGCAATTAATAAGGATTTCCAGAGCTCATTTAACGGAATAAACTTAAGCCGTGTATCTTTGGATTACAAACCGTTTAAGAACATGTACATCAGTATAAATTATGTTAATAATAAATATAATTCTAACTGGTACGATAATAATTATTACAATAACAGGTTTCTGAATAACACGTTTCCATACTAAAAATAAATGCCCAAGGCAAATTCCGGTGAATTTGTAACCAAGTTTAAAAATTATTCAATAAACATTTTAATTGTTCTTCTTGCAGTTATAACAATTTACCTGTTCTATAATCTATTTAAGCGCCTTACAACTCCCCACCAGGATATCAAAACCCAGGTTGTTGATTCAACTACTTACTTAACTAAACAGCCATCAGGCGGTACGCTGCAAATTGACGTACAAAACGGGTGCGGTGTATCAGGCATTGCCGATAAGTTTACGGAGTTTCTGCGATCCAAAGGATTTGATGTAGTTGAAATGGGAAACTTTACAACTCAGGATATCAAAACCACTATGGTGATAGATAGGGCGGGTAATATGAAGAACGCAAAACGAGTTGCCGCCTCAATTGGAGTGAATGATAAATATGTTATTCAGCAAATGAATAAGAATTATTTCCTTGATGCAACAGTTGTGATAGGGAAGGATTACCAGGACCTGCTTCCGTTTAAAACGCAGGTTGAAACACAAACCAATCCATAGATGTTTCTTTTTGGAGTGCCTGCCTGCAGCAGGCAGGCTTTGACTGTATCAAAGCATATTAAAAATTAAATTTAATATATAGAAAGATTTTACAATTTGGATTCTAAAAAATTAGCTTTTAAACTGGCTGAATTTGCATTAAGTAAAAAGGCTGAAGATATTAAGATACTTGATCTGCGCGGGATCACTCCGATCGCAGATTTTTTTGTGATCTGTTCTGCGCAATCAGAGCCGCAGGTTAAAGCTGTCTCCGATGCCGTTCTTATCGGCGCAAAAAATGAAGGGGAAACTATCTGGCATAAAGAAGGCATGAACATGCGCTCATGGGTGCTGCTGGATTTTGTTGATGTGGTTGTGCATATTTTCCTGCGCGATACACGGCAGTTTTACTCTCTTGAAAAGCTTTGGGGTGATGCAAAGATAACCGAAGTGAGCGATGAGGTGCCCGTCAAAAAAGCGGTTAAGAAAGCTGCCAAGCCCAAAGCTGTAAAGAAACCGACTGTAAAAAGTCCGGCAAAACCTAAGAAGAATATCGTAAAGAAGAAATAAAGTTTTTGGAGTACATCAACGCAGTTATTGGTTGCATTGACGCGGTCAAAGCCTGCCTGCAGCAGGCAGGCACTCCGAAAGATTACAAAAAAGACGGGCCTAAAACCCGTCTTTTCTCAAAATAGCCGTACAAAAGAGCCATTTTTGTTTATACACTAAAACTTTAATATTCTTTTTTGTATTTTAGATATTATATTAACAAAGACAGGGAAGGACAATATGGAAAACTCAGAAACTGCAAAATTGTTAGAAAGGATCACTTTTGATCCCCGGGTAATGGGAGGAAAGGCACTCATTCGCGGACTCCGTATTTCTGTAAAACAGGTAATAAAAGCGCTTGCATCAGGTGTTCCTGAAAAAGATATATTATCCGACTATCCTGAGCTCGAGAAAGAGGATATACAGGCAGTATTATTGTATGCCTCCAATCTTGTTGAAGAAGAGCGGGTATTTGAAGTATAACAACTATCTCTTTACAATATGAAATTCCTGGTTGATGTTGGTGTAAGTAACAAAGTTGAAGAATATTTGAAGAGCATTGGGTTTGATACAAGTTGCATTAGGCATATCAACGCAAGAATGAATGATCTTGAGATAATCCAAATTGCATCCGAAGAGAACAGGATTATCTTAACAATGGATAAAGATTTTGGTGATTTAGTTTTTAAATCAGGCAAGTCCCATGCAGGTGTTCTATTGCTGCGTTTAGAAGATGAGAGTTCTGATAATAAGGTAAAAATTGTGAGATCAATTATTGAAAATTTCTCAAATGAATTGAGTAATAATTTTTGTGTTTTCCATAAGGGGAAATTGAGAATTAGAAAAATGCTTTGATAGTTTAATATTTGTTTCAACTATTTAGCAATGAACTCCATGAAGTTACCATAAAAAAGACGGGCCAAAAACCCGTCTTTCAATTTTTCAAACTGTAATCTGATGAATCTTCAAATCCTTCTATGCTAACTCATACTTCTCAATAAAGCTTGTATCGTAATCGCCGTCTATGAATTTTTCATGGCGCATAACTTTCTTATGGAAAGGTATTGTTGTGTGTATGCCCTCAATTATGAATTCATCCAATGCACGGTACATCCTTTTGATCGCTTCATCGCGGTCATCGGCTGTTACAATAAGCTTGGCTATCATGCTGTCATAATAGGGGGGAATGTAATAATTTGCATATGCATGTGTATCAACTCTTATTCCAAGTCCGCCCGGCATGTGGAAAGATGTTATTCTGCCCGGTGAAGGCGCAAAATTTTTATCCGGATTCTCTGCGTTTATTCTGCACTCTATACAGTGCCCATTACGTTTTACTTCTGTGACTTTAAGTTTCAGCCCGCTGGCAACTGCTATCTGTTCACGGATAAGGTCAACTCCCGTAACCTGCTCGGTTACCGGGTGCTCAACCTGTACGCGTGTATTCATTTCCATGAAATAGAAATTCTTATTCTTATCTACTATGAACTCGACTGTACCCGCGCCTTCATAGTTAACCGATTTAGCGCCTTTAACCGCCGCCGCACCCATCGCGTCGCGAATCTCCTCTGTGATAAATGGTGAAGGGGTTTCTTCAATAAGTTTCTGATGTCTTCTTTGAACCGTACAATCGCGTTCACCTAAGTGAACCACATTGCCGAACTGGTCACCGAGTACCTGTATTTCAATATGTCTTGGATTTTCAACAAACTTCTCTACATATACTTCACCGTTTCCAAATGCGCTCAAAGCTTCATTTGTAGCCATAACAAAAGCATTTTCAAGCTCACTCTCCTCAGCAACTACTCTCATTCCTTTGCCGCCTCCGCCTGCCGATGCTTTTATCAGCACCGGATAACCGAATTCTGCAGCAATTCTTTTCGCTTCTTCAACTTCTTTTACAACTCCGTCGCTTCCCGGTACAACAGGAACGTCGGATTTTCTCATTGTTTCCTTTGCGTATGCCTTATCACCCATAGAACGTATCATTTGAGGCGACGGGCCTATGAATTTGATCTCGGAGTCATGGCAAATCTCAGAAAATTCAGCGTTTTCAGCCAGGAAGCCGTAGCCCGGGTGGATTGCATCTGCATTCGTAATTTCAGCCGCTGCTATGATCCTTGGTATGCTTAAGTAACTTTCTCTTGAAGGGGGAGGGCCTATGCATACAGCCTCATCGGCAAATCTGACATGAAGTGATTCTTTGTCTGCTTCGGAATACACGGCAACTGTCTTGATGCCCATATCCCTGCAGGTTCGTATTATTCTCAGGGCAATTTCGCCCCTGTTTGCTATAAGTATTTTATTGAACAATTTTTTTCTGGTCTGTTTTAATTGGGTTCTACTAAAAAGAGCACCTGGTTATATTCAACAGGCTGCCCGTTTTCAACCATGATCTTAACAATTTTACCTTCATGTTCACATTCTATTTCGTTCATAAGTTTCATTGCCTCAATGATACATAGAATGGTGCTTTTTTGTACCTGCTGGCCTACCTGTACATATGGGTCTGCATTTGGCGAGGGCGCGCGGTAAAATGTACCTACAATTGGTGAGCGTATCTCTATCAAATTATCACCAGCCGGAGGTGCCGGTGTCTCTTTCTTCTCTTCGGTCTTGGGAGCCGGTAAGCTTGGCTGTGGTGCAGCTGGAGTCCCCGCGCCCATTGCCTGCTGCGGCATGGCATAAGTGACCATTTGAGGCTGTGGAGCCTGCTGCTCTGCCGGTTTTGATTTTATAACTTTGACCCGGGTTCCTTCTTCTTCTATTTCGATTTCATTGATATCACCGGATTCCAGAATTTTTAAAAGCTTCTTGATGTAATTCAGATCAGTTTTCATTGGATTTTATATCCTCACATTTTTTTTGAATTGTGTTGAAAGTATAGTATGCACTATTTGTTTTTTTGTATCTATTTTTCTTACTCTATTTCTTAACTCTTTCCAGGTATGCTGATGTCCTGGTATCCACTTTTATTATATCACCTTCACTTATAAACATAGGTGCATTTACAGTTGCCCCGGTTTCTACCTTAACAGGTTTTGTGCCGCCGGTTGCAGTATCACCCTTATTCCCCGGAGGCGCTTCAACTACTTTAAGCTCAACATGCGGGGGGATCTCAACTGTAATCGGGATTTCGCCATCGAACATTATCAGAACATTTTCACTTTCTTTCATGAACTGTGCCTGGTCGCCAACAATGTCATCGGCAATAGAGACCTGGTCAAAATCATCGTTATTCATAAATACAAAGCCGGAGCCGTCGTGGTAAAGGTATTGGTAGTTCTTTGTTTCCATTCTGATTATTTCGATCTCTTCACCTGAGCGGAAACGGTTTTCTATTGTCTTCCCGTTTTTCAGGTTTTTCATCTTTACCTGGTAAAATGCCCGCAGATTACCCGGAGTTCTGTGTTCCCACTTAATAATTACATGTAATTCACCGTTGTATTTTATAACTAAGCCGTTTCGTAAGTCTGATGTTGAACCCATAAAATGCTAAAATTCTCCTTATTATGTTGTTATCGGTTTTTGAGTGATTTTTGCCTGATTTCGAGTAAAAATAAGTGGTTTTTGATCGATTTCGTGTCAAAATCCGCGACTTTTTGTGATTTGTGTATGCAAATATAGGTATAGAATGGCCTAATATCAATGTTATATATCATGGATTTTTTGTGTAAATACTTAAAAAGGGTGGTGTAAGCAAAAACTAGATAATTTGCAGGCAATAACAAATAAGCTACTTCAGCTTCTTTACTGTCTCCCAGTAAATATCGGTTTCTTCATTGCTGAAATCTGACCCGATTTCCTTTGCGCGGTTGAATTCGGTCATAGCGTAATCAAATTCACCCATTCCGTAATAACTTAGTCCAATGTACTTGTAATAATCTCCTTTATCACTGATCTTCAGCGCTTCTCTCAGGTACAGCACTGCATTTGAATAGTTACCCAGTTCATAATTCGAAACTCCAATTGCATAATAGCTGAACTCAAATTTTTCTCGGTCGTAGTCCAGTGTTCTCAAAGAAAGCTTAAGAAAGTCTATGGTATCCCAGTAAGACTCTGTTTTAAAGCTTAGCCAGCCAACATCAAAATACAACTGCGGGCACTGGTTGCCATATTTAACGATCAGAATTTTTCCCCGTATTCTGGCATCACCATACAAGCCGTTATTCATACTGAATCTCATCTGTTCATAAACTCCTTCATCTTCTTCACCCATATTACATTGGGCTTTTATGCCAATATTGGAAAAAATACAGACACAAAACAGAATTAAGAGTATTATAAATTTTGAAGTTTTCATTGCCTGAGAATTTATTGATATAAATTATGAGAATTAGTCAACTTTAGATATATTAAAATAGGGCACATTTTGTAAAAATGTTTTCAAATATCTGAATTTTCAGCTATTTATACAGCTTGTAAATTTATGTAAATTGCATAATTAATGTTGGAGATTCACTTTTTATTAGTTATCTTTGCTAACACTTTTTTAAACTAAACTATAAAAATAAATGAAAAGGATTCTCATTGCAGCATCATTGTTCGCATTTATGTTTCTTTTTGCTCCCAGCAGTTCTAACTCACAGGCGCTTTATTTTTTTGTTACGAATAATACAGGCGTAACTTTAAATAACATATACGTTACTCCAAATGAAACAACTAATTGGGGAAATGATATATTACCGAGTGACCTTTTCGAGAATTCAACATCGGTAAGAGTTGATATTCCTGCCGATTATGGCACTACGTGCTTATTTGATATGAAGATAACAGACCTCGAAGGAAACGCTGTTACATTTACGGGAATGGATGCTTGTAAACTGCATACTTTGATACTCAACGGAGATGGCACATACTCTGCGATGGAGTAACCGGGCAACATTAATTTTTCATCAAAGAATTTGAAGGTCCTGCTTTTGGGGACCTTTTTTTATGCCATTTATTCTGCCGAGGTGATGATTTGCTCTTACATTGAATAAATCTGCATTTATCGGTAATTTCGTATTCTATTCAATATTAAAATTAACTGTAGAACAGGAGTTTATATATAATGGCTGCAAAAGTTGCAATAAACGGATTCGGAAGGATAGGACGCCAGGTCTTAAGTGTCATGGCAGAGCGTGGCTTATTAGGAAAAGAAATTGACGTGGTGGCAGTTGTTGATGTAAGCACAGATGCAAAGTATTTTGCTTACCAGATGAAGTATGATTCGGTTCATGGAAAATTTAAAGGAGAAATTTCAACCGAAGGAGAAGATGTAATTGTTGTTAACGGTGAAAAAATAAGATGTATTGCTGCTACCAAAACACCGGCAGAGCTTCCATGGAAATCCCTTGGTGCTGATATAGTGCTTGAGTGCACAGGTTTATTTACTGAAATGGAAAAAGCCAAAGGGCATATTGATGCCGGCGCAAAAAAAGTGCTCATTTCGGCTCCCGGTAAAGGCGGAGTTAAGACCTTTGTAATGGGCGTTAATGATAATGAATACGATCCAAAAGAGCACCAGATCATTTCAAACGCCAGTTGTACCACAAACTGTCTTGCCCCTGTCGTGTATGTTCTTCTTAAAGAAGGGATTGGCATTGAAAAAGGGCTTATGACTACAATACACGCTTACACTGCAACACAGAAAACTGTTGACGGGCCTAGTAAAAAAGACTGGCGCGGCGGAAGAGCAGCGGCTGTGAATATTATTCCTTCATCAACGGGCGCCGCTAAAGCAGTTGGTGAAGTTCTTCCTGTAACAAAAGGAAAACTAACCGGAATGTCTTTCAGAGTGCCTACTCCTGATGTATCTGTAGTGGACTTAACATTCAGATCCGAAAAAGAAACTTCAATAGAAGAAATTGATGCTCTATTGAAGAAAGCCTCCGAGACTTACCTGAAAGATATTTTAGGATACTCTAATGAAGAACTGGTATCAACAGATTTTATTCACGATGAGCGGGCTTCTATATATGATTCGCTTGCTACTGTTGGCAATAATCTCAAAGGCGAAAAACGATTCTTTAAGATAGTTTCATGGTATGATAATGAATGGGGATACTCATGCAAAATAGTTGATCTGCTTATGAAAGTAATTAAGGCAGGATATTAATTTTTTTGAAACCGTTTCAACGGTATTTAGCATAAACTAAAAATGAACAAACTAACAATAGACGATCTTTCTGCCGGTGATTTGAAAGGCAAGAGAGTACTTGTAAGAGTTGATTTCAATGTGCCGATGTCCAAAGATGAAGCCGGGAAGATCACAGATGATAAAAGGATAGTAGAATCTCTTCCAACAATAAGGAAGATCATTTCTGAAGGCGGAAGAGCAATACTTATGAGCCATATGGGCAGGCCAAAGGGTGAAAAGAACCTTAAATATTCACTGCGCCCTGTTGCAGAGCACCTTTCAATGCTGCTGGATAAACCAATACTGTTTGCAGATGACTGTATTGGCGACTCAACGGCAGCAATTGTTAACGATCTGCAGAACGGTGATGTACTGCTTCTTGAAAACCTTCGCTTTTACAATGAAGAAGAGAATAATAACGAAGAGTTCGCAAAAAAACTTGCTTCATATGGTGAGGTTTACATAAATGATGCATTCGGAACCGCTCACCGTGCACATGCTTCAACTGAGGGAGTTACAAAGTTTATCAGTAAGTGTGCTGCGGGATATTTGATGCAAAAAGAATTAGAGTATCTTTCAAAAGCTGTTTCTAATCCTGAACATCCCTATGCTGCGATACTGGGCGGCAGCAAAATATCAGGCAAGATCGATGTAATTAAGAATTTGCTCGCTAAGGCGGATAAGGTCCTCATTGGCGGGGGAATGGTATTCACATTCTACAAAGCAATGGGTTACGAAATAGGAAACTCACTGCTTGAAGAAGACAAAATAGATCTTGCAAAAGAGCTTTTATCAAATGCCGGGGGTAAGTTAATGCTTCCGGTTGATATTGTAATTGCAGATAAATTCGAAAATGATTCTCCTCACGCTATTGTTGCATCAAATGCAATTCCGGCAGGCAAGATAGGAATGGATATTGGCCCGGAGACAATTAAGCAATTCCGCGATGAAATTTTAGAAGCCAAAACAATTGTATGGAACGGCCCCATGGGTGTATTTGAAATGGATAACTTTGCAAAAGGTACTTTTGAGGTTGCCAAAGCGCTTGCAGAAGCAACCAAAAAAGGCGCAATTACTGTTATAGGTGGCGGGGATTCAGCAGCTGCAATTGCCAAAGCCGGACTTGAAAACGATGTTAGCCATGTTTCTACCGGCGGCGGAGCAAGCCTTGAATTCCTTGAGGGTAAAGTCCTTCCCGGAGTTGAGGCGCTAACTAATAAATAAAAAATGGGTAAAGAAAAGAAAAAAAGCAAATCTGCAAAAAAGCAGAAAGATTCAAAATTTCCAAAAGAGCCTTTATTCTTAGATAGAAATGAATCACAAACAGGGCCCGTACCTGAAGTATATAAATTCCTTAAGAAAACTGATATGCAGCTTTTATCATGGTATTCCCGTGATTTCATGAAAGGGATCAAGTCTGCCTTATCTAAAAAAATTGCTGACGAATACGGGTTTGATGAGAAGTATGTTTTGCTAAGCTATGGAAGCGAGGACCTGCTGAAACAGATCATACACTGTTATGTGAATCCGGGCGATAAAATTCTCATCCCCCGCGAAGCATGGTGGTATTACAAGAAAGTTGCCTCAGAACGCGGCGGTACAAATGTTGAATATCCCATGAAAAAGGGAACTGAAGATGGTATCCCGTATTACTTATATGATGTTGATACGATGATAGATATTTATAACGATACAAAACCAAAGATCGTTGTAATTGCTTCACCTAACAATCCAACCGGAAACCGAATAGATTACAAAGATCTTAAAAGATTCCTTGATGCAACGAAAGATACAGTTACTATGATAGACGAGGCGTATTGGGGATTTGGCTCTACAGATAATTCATATGTTAAACCTTATATTGATGAATTTCCAAACCTAGTTATTTGCAGAACTTTTTCAAAACTCTTCGCGCTTGCAGGTTTCCGTATCGGCTTTGCATTCGCCGGGAAAAATCTGGATGTGCTTATTAACTTCACAACAAGATATCTTGGATATAACAGGGTATCAGAAAAACTGGGTGAAATTGCACTGGATAATCTTAAATGGTATTTGAAGATCGGAAAGCAATATGAGAAGGATAAAGAAATGATGTATAGAGAGTTTGGAAGGCTTAAAGGATTTGTACCATTTAAATCATATGCAAATTTTATACTTGTTGATATACCGGTTGATATTCGTGCAGGCCTCAAAAAATACCTTGATGAGCGCAACCTGAGGATCAAATTCCTGGATGAGGATGCATTCCGGACTGAAGCAAGACTTTCACTCGGAACAAAACAGCAGAATAAACTGCTGATGGATACTATAAAGCAATACTGCAAAGAGGTAAATTGGAAATAAGCAGACATTTATTGCTGAATTATTGAGCCTATTCAGCGAATATAAATCTTCACTGAAAGCTGTTGAGGTCGAAGAGATCTTCGACCTTATTCTTTACAGGCCGCTTGCATTCCTGTTTGTAAAAGCAACCTATTCAATAAACTTAACACCCGATAGAGTATCGGTTGCTGCGCTTCTCGTAGGCTCTACAGCAGGCATCATGTTTGGTCTTGGGGCATTTACTTTTCTGGCAATTGGCGCTGTACTTTATTTTACAAGTAATGTGCTTGATTGTGCTGACGGGCAGATCGCAAGGCTTAAGAAGAACGGCACTAAAGTCGGAAGAATAGTTGACGGTGTTGTAGATTATGTTGTGAGCACTTTTGTATTCTTTGGCATAACTATAGGCCTTACAAGTCAGTATCATGCACATAATGTAAATCTTTGGGGGAACTCGCTGCTAATGTGGAATCCCGTGACCTATATTTGGGTGATTGGAATATTAGGAGGAATATCATCGGCGGCACAGGCATTTTACTTTGATTTTTACAGGAATAAATTCCTTGAGATAGTTTACGGCAAAGCGACCAATATCATCGAAGAGATCAGGGAATACGAAGATGAGCAGAAGAAATTTGAGGATAATCCCGGCAGTTCCAATATTTTCGAAAGATTCCTTATAAATGTATACTTAAAGTATTCCCGGCTTCAGCTTAAGATCCAGAAAAAACATGAAGAGCAGAATTCAAATAAGTGCCCTGATCCAAAAGCTTATTACACTAACAACAAACTGCTTTTAAGGCTGTGGAGCTTTGCGGGCTCAACAACCCACATCACATTATGCATAGTTTGTGCCTTTTTTAACAATATGGAATTATTCCTCTTGATCTGCATTTTGCCTTTAAATTTATTAATGTTAGTTTTATTTTTCGTTCAGAAAAAGGTTAATAAAATATTAACTTAAAAACACAACTATGACCTCAGTAAAATACAAATTATCTTATCTGCTGCCGGTTTTGTTTTTGGTTCTTTTTTCTTCATCGGGATGCTTTGATGTCAAAAGAGAGATAAAGATGAATCCTGACGGAACGGGTCTGGAAAATATGTATATTACTCTAGATAAAGATTTTTATGATAGAATGAATACTCTTGCTGATCTGGATAAAACTGGAAAGTGGAAGAAGAAGCTTGATTCACTTAGTGATGACGGGATAATAGAAAGGGGAATCACTGCTAGTCTTCAGCGTGTTGGCGGAACTTCGGTAAAAGAACTAAAGGTTACACTTAATCCGGACGCCTCAAAACAGATATATCTGCAGTATTCTTTTGATGAACCAGGCGTGCTTGCTAAAGTTGTTAAAGAAGGAACATTTTTCTGGTCTAATCAGCTTCCCGTTATATGGAATACTATCAAATTCCAGTATGAAGAGGATAACCTGACTTTCAAACAGACTATCCGTAAAGCTGAACGCAGCTTTGACGATGAGCTTATGCACACTGTGTTTTCTTCTACTTATCCCGGGAAAAAGATCACATATGCTATTGAATTCCCGTTTGAAGTAAAGGAATCCAATGCAATGACTGCATCAGGAAATATGCTTACCTGGGAGATGTCGATAGAAGATGTCATCCACAACCAGCAGACAGATACTGCCGGGCTTGTAAAAGATGCAAGTCTTGAACTTACTTATGCAGAAAAGATAGACAGAACTGTAGGCAAAGTCAGCCAGAAAGAAAACCCGCTAATCCGTGTGCAGGTTTATAACCGCAATAAGGAGCCGGTCAAGATCGGTACCGGAGTAGTTCTAAAAGACGGGATGCTTGTAACAAATTTTAAACTGATGAATCTTATAGAAGGCGCAGGGTATTTCAGTGTGATACTTCCCTCTGATTCACTTGCCGGAATTGACGATATGACAGAAAAAGACCTTGATGAAAAGCAGGACCTCGTATTTTTGAGATACGGAAGTTCGGATAAATTTAAACCAATAAAGTACGCTGTTACCGGCAATATCAAATATGGAGATAAGGTGAAGCTCTTCTACTATCCCAATACACTTTCTTCAACAGTTTATTCTATGGATGGCAATATTGCAGCTACAAAAAAATGGACGAAGAAAACCAGTGTCATTGAGATAAAACCTTCGAAGCCTATAACACTTGAAGGCGGCGCAGTATTTAATGAAGCCGGGGAGTTTTTGGGAATGATCACTCAGGCGTTTGACGGAGAAGTTGGCAAACTTTATCTAGTGCCTGCAGATTATATAAAATCGCAAATGCCATAGTATAAGAGATCAGGTTCAAGAATAGAAACGGATTTCCTGAAAGGGGAAACCGTTTTTTTTATGCTATGATACAGGTTTGAATTGTTCAAACGCGTTCAAACAATCACTGCAGTAGTGAAGTGAGCGGCAAAGTGTAGGGCCGAATGGAGATTTCAATAGTGTGTTCCTGCTTCCGCAATGCGGGCATTTTACTTTTTCAAGCATTTCTATTTGTACAAGTTCGCTAAAATGCTCCGGCGGTGCAAGCCCATGCTTCTTCAGCGCCTCGCGGCCTTTTTCGGTGATCATATTCGTATTCCACTGGGTATCAAAGTTAGTTATAACCTCATATCCTGCTACGTCAAGTTTTTCGATCCTCTCTTTAACCATACTCTCCATGATCTTTAATGCGGGACAGCCTGAAAAAGTCGGTGTTAGCCTTACTGATACAAAATTATCTTCCGAGACCTCAATACCGGTGACAATTCCAAGATCTACAATAGATATAGTCGGAATTTCCGGATCCTTTACATCATCCAGCGCTTTCAATATATCATTTTTTGTCTGAACCGTTTTAATTTCCATTATCTATCTTGTTCTTGTAATGCATGATCCTGCAACTTGAAACCTGCTATCTGTAACTTACATCCTGTAACCAACTTACCACTCTGCTTTCGGGTCAAGCCTGAATACTTCACCCATTTCTTCCAGCATAGGCTGCAGATATTCGGTATGGGTGCCCGTTCTGCCGCCATAAGCTGGTTTCCAATCAGCAGGATCCGGTAAAACAAGTTTTGCCTTTTCCAGAACAGGTAAAATTGCCTCTATCCACTTATTTTGAAGAGTCTTTTCTCCCTCAAAAATATTCATACTATTTAATTCTGACGTAAACGGACTCTCTTCGAAAATTCCAAGAGCCAGGTTAAACGAATTGTCAATAGTATCCTGCATCCTCTTATGACTTTCTTCATTTGCGCGTCCAAGCTGTTTTACCCAGGTATCAGCATGCATAACGTGGTACTTAATTTCACCTCGGTATTTTTTGGCAAGCTTTGCAAGCGGATCAAGAGAGGACTCAGCCAGCATATTAAACCTGATATGCTCTGCGTGGCAAAAGAAAAAGTTTCTTATCAGACTAAAATCATATTCGCCGATCGGGTATTCAACTAAATGACAGCATTTGAATTCATTGGCATTGCGGGTAAATGCAATTGTGTCAGGATCTTTCTCGCCAAGGGCATGGAGTATCTCATAAATGTGGAGTGACTGGCCTATCTTATCCTGAGCAATAGATGAAAATGCTATGTCTTCTTCAAGCACTGGGCCCAAACCTGTCCATTCGCTGTCTCTGTGACCCAGAATCAGCTGGTCGTCCGCTATTTTATACAGAAATTCTTTTACAGCTTCAAGCTGAGTCTTTGTATATTTCATCACTTCTTTACCTCTTTATTTGCTTTCTGTACATTTCTTCTTTCTTCTTTCCTGTCTTTAATGCCATGCTCCTGCTGGTACTTTCTAATTCTATCCATACAGTAATAATCGCTCGCCTCGCGGTAAGTTTTCTCAGGTGTTGTTTCAAAAACATCCTGGTCTTCGTAATCAGAAGCTGTTACAGCCGCGCTTTTTATTACCCATAAATTCGCCGTTTGCCTCCTTCTGCCGAAAGCCTCCTTGGCCATGATCAGAGCCATCTCCGGAGAAGCTGCGTGCACTATGCCGACGTGAATATGCTGCTCACCGCGCTTTTTCTGGTGGAAAACCTCGTAAGTTTCCCAGTTTTCCTGTTCTTCCAGTATTTCTTTCCCGTCTTCATTCGAGGGAAGGTCCATTCTGTTTACTCGTGGGTCTATTGATTTCATTTGCTTATGTTTCAAGTTTCAGGCCGCAAGTCTCAGGTTGCCTGAGTTCAATAAAATTTGTTTATTTTTCAGGTGGATTCTTTTTTAAATAATTAATAAAAGCATAAAGCTGTTTAGATAATACAACAAGTTCATTTGTAGTTTTCAAGTAGAATTCTTCGTTTACTAGCCCAATTCTTTTTAGGAAAATGATCATATTCCTTACTTCTCCTGTTGATCCTTTAGAGTATCTCAGAAATTTAATCAGATCCTTATGATTATCATACTCAAAACCTTCAGAAATATTGTTGGATATTGATATTGCTGCGCGTATAATCTGGTCTTTTATACTATACTCCCGTGCAAATTTTTCCTCTCTGGTCAACAGATAAATATCTTCAGCGATTTTCATCGCTTTTTG
This sequence comes from Ignavibacteria bacterium, assembly GCA_019912545.1. Lineage (GTDB taxonomy): Bacteria > Bacteroidota > Ignavibacteria > Tepidaquicellales > OLB5 > OLB5. Next base: position 34,084 of record JAIOIK010000204.1, read on the forward strand.
CCAAACTTCAAGATCTTCAAACCTATTTGCCTTTGCCATTCCGGGTTATTGTGAGTTTTACACTTTAATTTTTTTGCTTTTACTTGAAACCTGTAGCGTGCAGCTTGCAGTTTTACGCCAACGGAACTGTATATTTCTGCTCTGCTTTCTGCAGTGCTCTTCTTACCCATGCGCCGCGTTCTTCTGCCCATCTTCTTACCTGCAGGCGTTCTTTGTTACAAGGACCGTCACCGTTTATTACACGTTTGAATTCGTCCCAATCGGGCTCTGTGTATTCCCACTGGCCGGTTTGTTCATTCTTCTTCAAGTTAGGATCAGGAATACTTAGGCCAAGATCCCATATTTTAGGCACATATTCATCAAGGAATTTCCGGCGCATTTCATCATTTGTAGCCAATTTGACTTTCCACTTCATCAGTATCTCTGTGTGTTGAGAAACTTTATCCGGCGGGCCGTGGAAATGCATTATCGGAGTCCACCACCTGTTGAGAGCATCTTGCACAAGCTCGCGCTGTGCCGGAGTTCCCGTAGCCAAAAATACAACATTATCATGCCCGTACTTAAGATGAAAAGATTCTTCACTGCAAATTCTTTCCAGTGCGCGGCAATAAGGTCCGTATGAACCTTTTGAGTTAGTTACCTGGTTAATTATCGCACCGGCATCTATAAGCCATGCAATGATTGCCGTATCACCCCACGTCATTGCGGGGTAATTAAATACATTTGAGTACTTCGATTTACCGCTTATCAGATCATTGATCATATCCTCACGGGTTTTGCCCAGGGTTTCGGCTGCGCTGTACAATAATTGACCGTGCCCAACTTCATCCTGCACCTTTGCCATTAGAGCCAGCTTCCTTCTGAAGCCCGGTGCGCGGGTTATCCATGTTCCCTCAGGCAGTGCGCCAATTATTTCGGAGTGAGCGTGCTGTTCAATCATGCGGATAAGCTGCTTCCGGTAAGCCTTTGGCATCCAGTCCTTAGGCTCGATCTTTTCGCCGCGCTGAATGCGTTCTTCAAACTCAGCAAGTTTTACGGGGTCTTCACCTTCGGTTAAAGATGAAACCTTTTGTTTTGGGTCAACGTATGCGTTTTCGTACATATTATTTTCATTCTGAGCGTAGCGAAGATCCCACTATCGCTTTTTTTGATTAATAAATTATTTCAAAGATAATTTTTTCTATTCATCCGATGACATCAAGTCATCGGATGAATTTAATTTTCAAGCAATTGATTTAACTTTCAACCCAGACATAATAAATTCCGTCAAATGCTCTGCAATTTCATCCGGCTGCATTTTGCCTTTTGGGTCATACCATTCGATAATCCAGTTAACCGCTGAAAGTATTGTCAACACGGCGAATTTCTTATCAGTTGCCTCAAAAACATTTTCGTTCTCGCCGTTTACAAGTATCTGCGTGAAACCTTCTTCATACCTGTTACGAAGCTTTATGAAATCTTTAAGTTTTAGCTTTGCTATGTGCCGCCACTCCCTTAAGAAAACTGAAGATGCATCAAGATCGCCAGTAATAATCCGTACGTGATTCTTGATAGCAAGTGTAAGTTTCTCAGCGGCATTAAAGTATATGTCGTTCACTTCATCAATTGCTTTTATCAGCTCATCAGCCATCTTGAAGCAAATAGTTTCAAGTATTTCATCTTTTGATTTTATGTGACTGTAAAGGCTCGCCGCTTCAATCCCCATTGCTCCTGCAATATCACGCATGCTAGCTGCTTCAAAGCCCTTTTCTTTAAAAAGCTTTGCTGAGACCCTTAATATCTGCTCTTTTCGAGATAAATTTTCCATAAGTCACCCTAACGTTTGTTAGGCAAAATAATGAAATTAGTTTGTAAAAGCAAATGTCCTGTGAAGTTATGATAAGGCCGCTTTTGGGAGCAAATATCTGAAATGGATTTTTTTACTTTATAAAGTAAATCTTGTTTTTTGAATAATTGTGAATTTGTGATTTAAATTCACCAAGCAAAGGAGTAATTAGCTCAATTTTGTTTTTTTGTGACATCAAACACAACAATTGTTATGTTAACAACTCCATGTTCTGTTCATACTTCAATTTCTTATCAACGGTCAAAAGTATATCAAAATTATCATCAATGGCAGCCTTCAGCAAACTTCCGTTCTTTAAGTTTGCCCATCCCTTTTCTCCTACAGTAAATGTATCATATTCAATAAGATGAAATTTTAGCTTTCTTGGTAAACATTCATCTAACAGAATTTTCATTTAGTCCGGGTTTGTTTCAATCAGGAGTTTTTCAGCAGTTTCCAGCAATATAAGAGCCTGCTTTCTATTCACGGAAGAAAAGTCCTCAAGAAATGTTTCGATAGTCTCACCTGTCTCTATATAGTCAAACAAATTCTTAATTGGGACTCTTGTTCCATTAAAAACCAGAGTTCCACTGAGAATTTCAGGATCTATATTTATTACTTTTTGACTCATATTGTTAATCTAAACAAAAGATACTTAATTTTGAATCCAAATTAAGTTGAATATTTTGATTCTAAGCAAAATCCTTCAAATTGTACAGATTGACGGCAAAATTCACTAACAATTTAATGGATTCCTTCCTTCGTGGAAATTGCTATCTAATTAATGTATGTCAAACTTCTCAATCGGCGATTCTATTGGCTCAACTGGCTTCCTCCCCAAAGCAAATTTCCGGTTCTTCCATCTGCCGAGATACCACCAAATTGCGATCATCACACCCTTAGCCATAGATGTCGAGAATATCGCTATCCATATACCATTCATTCCGTAAATTGGCGCAAGCAGTGCTGCTAAAGGAATCCTCAGTGCCGTGACAGGTAAATATATGGCAAGCGGCGGCAATGAATTTCCCGCTCCTGCAAATGCGCCGGAAAATATCTGTTCACTCATTGCGAAGAATATTCCGAAAGCTGCAATAGTGTTATAAACTTTTGCAGTTTCGATAACCGCTTGATCTGTAGTGAAAATTCCTGCAATTTCTGCCGGAAAGAAAAACAACACTATACTATATAGCGACATCGGTATCCACGATATAAACAATACCCGCCAGGCGCCTTTGTTTGCACGCTCAATATTACCCGCGCCAATATTCTGTCCCACAACAATTGAAGCGGTGACTGCAAATGCTTCTCCGACCTGGTAGGGAATTGCCTCAGAGCGGTGCCCGATACCAAGCGCAGCAAGTCCAGTTGTGCCAAAATCTGCTACATAGCGGCTAATGAAAATGTATATGAATGAAAACGCAAGCCCTTCAAGCGAAAGAGGCAGCCCGATCTTTATTGTTTCTTTTGTGACCTTCCAGTTGTACTTAGTATCGGTAATGATCTTTGAAAATTTCTTCTGAACCGATGTTATGAGTCCGCGCCTTTTCAGCAGAATAAGCTGAATGCCAAACACTAGTCCGTAAGAGGCCACCGTTGCACCTGAAGCGCCGCTTATGCCGAAATCAAATGTGAAAATTAACAGGGGAGAGAGAATTATTTTCAAAGCAAAAACAAGAAGCAACAGCCTGAATGGAGTTTGTGTGTTACCGTGGCCGCGGAAAATCGCACTTCCCGATTCAAATAAAATTATCGCCGGAAGCAGAACCAGCAGCGGGAACAAGTATGCGTTTGCAAGTAATTCCTTGGGTGCGTCAAGATTTGTGAAACTGTATAAAACAGGAAGAAGGGGGATCATAATCGCCGCTATGAATATTCCCCATAAAACAGAATTTATGAGATTTAAAGTGCCGATGTGCCTTGCAGTGTCTTCATCCTTTGCGCCTACTGATTGTGAAACCAGCGCATTTGTCCCTATTGGCACAAGCTCCCCCAGCGCAAATGCTCCCCATGAAAGAAATGTTCCAACAGCAATTGCAGCCAGATGTTCACTTCCAAGCTTACCTATCCAGAATGAATCAAGTATGGCGATTGCAAGGCTTCTACCCAGGTTCTGAAAAAAAACAGGCCATGCAAGCCTGATTATCTGCCTATTTAAATTTCCTGTTGTAGTTAGCAAGTTATTACAAGTAATTATTTTTTTGCGAGGAGCGTAAAGCGATACTGTGCCCGCCCGCTGGCGGGAAGCAATCTCTAAAATAGAATCATGTTTTTAGAAAACAAATTATCTTTTCACTTCAAAAAAGCTTCTTATGATCTCTCCGCACTTCTCATGCATTATTCCGCCCGTAACACTTAAACTGTGATTAAGAGATGAATTGTTCGTAATGTTAAGCACTGAGCCGCATGCCCCTGACTTGTTATCAAACGCGCCAAAATACAATGCTTCCATTTTTGAAAGCACTATTGCACCCGCACACATTGAACATGGCTCAAGTGTAACATACATTGTGCAGCCAAGCAGTACTTTTGATGAAAGATATCCTGCTGCAGATGTTATGGCTATTATTTCGGCATGAGCCGTCGGGTCGTGCAGTGTTTCAACCTGGTTATATCCTTTGCCAATAATACGGTTTTCAAAAACCACAACTGCTCCAATCGGAATTTCCTTCATTTCATAAGCATTCTCGGCTTCCTTGTACGCGTGCTGCATCCATATTTCGTGTTTTGTCATAATTTGATCACTGATTATTCTGATTGATGGATTTCGCAGATTTTGATTCTAAATTAGAGCTTATAAATCTTTTGAATTGCAGGCTCTTAGATCCAAAATTTATTAACAGTCCAATTTCAAGTTTGAATGCTTTAAGATAATTAATGATCTGGGCATAATGCTGGTCGTTAAGCTCACTAACAGCTTTTAGTTCAATCAAGACCTTTTCCTCAACCTTGAAATCAACAATTCGAGTGCCCACAAGTACATCATCATAGTAAACACTCTGTTCAATTTCCCTTGAAAAATTAAGTCCGGATTTTTTTAGTTCAATTGCCAGGCTTCTTTGGTAAATTACTTCCGGAAATCCATTACCAAGAAATGAATGAACTTTCATTGCACATCCAATAATTTTTTCTGTTAAATCGGAATATTTATATTTTTCGTTAATCAAAATCAGTGTAATCCGTTAATCAGTTAAATCAGCGATTTTTGGTGAGCTTCTTCAGTTCCTGCAATTTATTCAATGCGTCAAGCGGAGTCATATTTTCAAGATCGATCTTACTTAGTATATCATTCAGCTCATTATCTTTATATTCAAACAGGTTGATCTGGAATTCATCTTTTCGCCTTGAGCGTTCTTCGCGCTTTTCAAGGTTGCCAAGTATTTCCTTCGCGCGCTTAGTAACTACATCCGGCAGCCCTGCCATTTGCGCAACGTGTATTCCAAAACTATGATCTGCTGTGCCGTCATTTATTTTATGAAGGAAAATTACTTTATCGCCAATTTCTTTGACTTCAACCCTGGAGTTCTTTATTCTTGGGTAAAGACTTGCAAGTGCATTTAACTCATGATAATGTGTTGCAAAAAGAGTCTTGGCTTTTGCCAAAGGATTTTCGTGAATATATTCTGTTATAGCCCATGCAATAGAAATCCCGTCATAAGTACTTGTGCCGCGGCCAACTTCATCAAGCAGTACGAGGCTTTTTGTTGTTAGGTTATTGAGTATGTTAGCCGACTCCTGCATTTCCACAAGGAAGGTACTTTCACCCCTTGCAATGTTGTCCATTGCGCCAACTCTGGTGAAAATTCTGTCGCAAATTCCGATCGAAGCTTTTTTTGCCGGAACAAACGAACCTATCTGCGCTAAGAGAACAATGAGCCCAAGTTGTCTTAGGTACGAAGATTTACCGCTCATGTTAGGTCCTGTAATAATAATAACCTGGTTCACTTCGGGATTGAGATTTGTATCATTTGGTACATATTTTTCACCTGCCGGCAGAAGTTGTTCTATTACCGGGTGGCGGCCATCTTCAATCTGAATAATATCAGAATCATTTACAACCGGCCGGATGTATTTATATTGCTCGGCGATTTCTGCAAATCCAATCAGCACATCCAGAATACCTATCATTGCGGCATTTAGCTGAATATCACCGGCAAACTCCACAACATTTAGGCGAATATCATTAAACAGCTTGGCCTCAAGCACAGAAACTTTGTCATGAGCGCTGAGTATCTTCTCTTCATACTCCTTAAGCTCCTGTGTAATAAATCTTTCTGCGTTTACCAAGGTTTGCTTGCGAATATAGCCTTCGGTCTTATCAGCCTTAACAAGATTTGCTTTGGATATTTCTATATAATAACCAAAAACCCTGTTGTAGCTTACCTTTAAAGAGTTTATCTTCGTCCTTTCCCGTTCCTTGCGCTGATAATTCTCAAGCCATGCCTCACCTGAATTCATTATACCTATCAGTTCATCAAGCTCTTTATTGTAACCCTGTTTTATTAGACCCTTCCCGCCAATGTTTGTATCTGATGGAACAGTTACATCTTCATTAATTGAACTCTCTATCAGCATTGCAAGTTCATCAAGCTGCTTTAAATTATTATTAATATCGCTTAGTGTCTTTACCTCACTGCCTGCAAGGTATCCCTTTACTTCTGTAATTGTCTTCAGTGAATATTTCAGATTTATAAGATCCCTTGCAACGGCACGTGCAGTGGCGATCTTGGATATTAATCTTTCAAGGTCACCAATGTTTTTGAAAATAGTAATTAAATTTTTTCTTAACGGTTTATTCTCGTAGAATTCTGTAACGCATTCCTGCCGCTTTTGGATTTGCGTTAATTTCTTTAAAGGGCGGGATATCCAGTTCTTCAAAAGCCGTGCACCCATTGCAGTCTGGGTTCTATCCATGATTGATATCAGCGTACCATCACGGCTGCCTTCGGAGAGTGAAGAGATTATCTCCAGATTGCGCTTTGTGGAGTTATCCAGAACAATGTAATCACTTGTATCATATAAGGATATTTTGTTAATATGCGAGAGGTTTCCCTTTTGTGTTTCGTTTATGTAATTCAGAATTCCTCCGGCTGCAATTGTGCCAAGCGGGTAATCTTCTACGCCAAAACCCTTAAGTGATTTTGTCTTAAATTGTGTAAGGAGTAACTCTGTGCAGTAATCGTGATTAAATATCCATTCATCCAGCTTTGTCACTGTTATTCTGTTATGAAAAACCGGATTGGGATCCATATCCAGCACACCGGCAAATAAACTCTTCTGTGATTTTGATATTATTACCTCGGCGGGATTGATAAGCTCTAGCTGATCTTTAATATTCCTAAAGGCTATCTCGCATGCAGAAAATTCTCCCGTGGATATATCGCAAAATGCAAGCCCGCATCTTTCATCCTTTACGAAAAAACATGCAATGTAGTTATTGCTTTTGTGGTCAAGCAGCTTATCCGAAAATGTTAAGCCCGGCGTTACAACTTCAACTACATCACGCTTTACGATTCCTTTTGCAAGCTTAGGGTCTTCCATTTGCTCGCAAACTGCCACTTTATAACCTGCTTTTACCAGTTTCGGGAGGTAATTATCAATTGCGTGGTGTGGAAATCCGGCAAGGGCAACATCGCTTGCAGCGCCGTGAGCGCGCTTGGTTAAGGTTATCCCCAGCACTTTCGAGGCAATATGTGCGTCTGTATCAAAGGTCTCGAAAAAATCGCCCATGCGGAAAAGCAGCACAGTATCAGGGTACTTAGCTTTAATTTGGGAATACTGCCGCATAAGCGGGGTCTGGGTTTCTGCCATTAAACGTAGTTTAAAAATTGGGAATCAGCAAAAATACCTTAAAATTGGGGGAGATTCAATTGAGAAAGGAGTATGTCCATATTGTATTAACTTCTATTATTGCAGTTTTCAACTTCTATTGTATTCAGTATTGCTTTGTACTTGAAGAATTTCGGATACTTCATTTTCTACCAAGCAATTCAGCTTTAACTTCCTCCCATGATGAACCGCTATTTGGATTCCTGAAATGAGCCTTCAGCCTTCTGTCCAATTCTTCTTTTTGTTCATCTGTTAAAGGAATTTCTTCGGGCTTTGAGAGACTCTCCCAAAGGTCTTCTATTAACTCCAGTTTTTCGCTATCCGGCAGTTTCAACGCTTCTTTTAATATGTTTTGTTCCATAATTATATAGTTTATTAGTTAAATCTAAGAGAACAGTCCTGTAGATTCAAGTCAAAGTAATTGTGAATCACTCCTGTATCAAATACAGCCTGTTATCTTCCACAAGGTACAGCATAGGTGCGATCTGTATTTTTGGATACACTTTCCTTAAACGAATGGTCTCGCTCAGGATAAAATCAATTTCGTTGCCAATCTCATACATTGAAGAAAATTTCTCAAAATGTTCCTTTGCCTGCTGTTTTGTCCATCCGGCATTCTCAATCAATCCTTCAATAAATACATCTTTCTTTGAGGCTAAATTCACCATTCCGCAATGATTATGCCCGATCAGAGCTATTTGTTTCACTCCACCAACGGAAATTGCAAATGATACCTTAAACTCACTATTTCTCAAATTCGCGCCCCCTGCACGTATGATAAATGCGAAGTTATCGGGAATACTCAGATGCTTGCGGTTATCCATGCACATCCCAATAAGCAGTTGAGCACTGGAATAGGTATCAAAAGGTTTGCTTAGATTGTGATATTCAAGTAAATTACCAATTGGTGTATCAGTATATCGCTCAGGAACTGACTCCCGCGAATTTATTTCAATTAATCTATCCATTTTTAATTAATTTCTTATAATATCCGGCAAAATATGAATTAAAATTATACCATAAAATGTCAATTTAATTAAACTATATAAATGGTTAATTTACCAAAATTTTTAGGTTGAAAAGACTATATGTTTATTACATTTGAGGGACTCGATTTTTCAGGCAAATCTACACAGGCAAAATTGCTTGGTGATTATCTAAGCTCACTTAAGATCAAGAACATTCTGCTTCGCGAGCCCGGAGGCACAACGATCTCAGAAAAAGTTCGAGAGATTATTTTGGACCGTGAACACATTGAAATGACTCCACTCACAGAGTTTATGCTCTTTTCCGCATCGCGCTCTCAGCTTGTTAGCCAGATAATAAAACCGCATCTGAAAAAAGGGCATGTAGTCATTTGTGACAGATACTATGATTCATCCACAGCGTACCAGTCATACGGCGGGAGCCTGGAACTAAAGGCTGTTAAAGAAGTTAATGAGATAGCGACCGGCGGCTTAAAGCCTGATATTACTTTCCTCATTGATATTTCACCAATAAAGGCATTTGAGCGGGCTAATTTAAGAGGAAACGCCAAAGACAGAATGGAAAACAAGAATTTAAAGTTCTATAATAAGGTTTATAAAGGTTTCAGGGATATTGCAAACAAGAATAAGAAAAGATTTGTTGTAATAAATGGCTCGCTTACCATTGGGCAAATTCACACAATAATAACAGAAACAGTAAATAAGAAACTAAAATCATAATATGATCAAACTAATTTCTCTCAGAAAGCTCTCCTTATTCTTCGCAGCATTGTTTATCTTAAGCAGCTCTATTGCTTACAGCGGCGGCGATGATGATGCTTATACGCAGATAAACAAGAACATGGATGTATTCGGCAAATTATATAAAGAAATAATGCTGGATTACGTTGATGAGATAGACGGCGATAAGTTCATGAAAGCGGGTATTGAAGGAATGCTTGGAACGCTTGATCCCTATACAAACTTCCTCGATGAATCGCGCAAAGATGAGGTTGATCTGATCACAACCGGTAAATACGGTGGAGTTGGCATAACAGTAGGAATGAAAGACAGTATGATCATTATTACCGATATTCTTGAGGGTTATTCTGCACAAAGAGAAGGGTTAAGGCGCGGCGATAAGATCCTTGATGTTGACGGCAACTCAATGACAGGCAGAAAAATGGGAGATGTAAGATCTTTCACACGCGGCGAACCCGGTACGAAAATGAATATGAAAGTTCAGCGCGGAGATAGGGAACTTGATTTTACCCTCACCCGCCAGGAAATACAGCTAAAAAATGTTAGCTACAAAGGCACTATAGAAGATGGCATTGGTTATATCAAACTTGATAGATTCAGCCGCTATGCGGAAAATGAAATTGTTGATGCAATTAATGAGATAAAATCCAAAGGTGATTTAAAAGGGATCATTCTGGATATGCGCGGAAATCCGGGAGGCTTACTGGATGCAGCAATAGGTATTTTAAATAAGTTTGTGGATAAAGGTAACTTGCTTCTTACCACCAAAGGAAGAAAGCTGGATTCTGAGCGCAAGTATTTCTCTTCCGAAACACCACTTGTGAACAAAGATGTGTCGCTTGTTATCTTAATTGATGAAGGAACCGCTTCGGCAAGTGAGATCGTTGCTGGCGCTATTCAGGATCTTGACAGGGGAGTGATAGTTGGCACAAAATCTTTCGGTAAAGGGCTTGTACAGGTCTTCCAGCCGCTGAGCTTCGGCAATCAGCTTAAAATAACCAACCAAAAATATTATACTCCAAGCGGCAGGTGGATACAGTCAAAGAACTATTTCAAGGAAAATAAATATGGTGTATTTAAGCCAAATCCTTATTTTAACCAGAAGGAGTTCAAGACCCTTGGCGGAAGAATAGTTTTCGCAGAAGGAGGAATTACTCCCGACCGTATAATAGATGTTGTTAAGAATAATGAACTTCTGGAAGCTCTTAATTATGAAGATATGTATTTCAGGTTTGCTGCCAAATATACTGAAGAAAATCCCGACGCAAGCCGTTTTGTAATGAGCGATGATATCCTGAACCAGTTTTACCAGTATGTTAGTAATTCCGATTTTGTTTTCAATACCGATGCAGAACAGGAACTGGCACTGCTCAAAAAAGATGCCGATGATAAACAGTATTCCGAAAAGGTAAAAAGCTATATAGGGCTTCTTGAGGGTGAATTGAAAGCTGAGAAATTCAAGGATTTTGAGAAATCCAAACCGGTGATCGCACAGAAGCTTGAGTATGAAATACTTAAGAAATTCAGCATGCCTGAAAGGGTTGTAATTGAATCGGGCTTAAAAGGAGACCAACAGGTACAGGAAGCTATTCTGATAATAAAAGACAGAGGATTGTATAACAGCCTCCTGGAACCGAGATAAGTTGAGCATTGAAGTTATTTTGATCCTGCTGTGTGTTGGAGTTGCAGCAGGGGTTCTATCCGGAATGTTCGGAGTTGGGGGCGGTATTATTATCGTTCCTTCTTTAATTGCAGTTTATACATTTACTGGTTTTGACTCTCCTTACCTCGTTCACATTGCAATTGCAACCAGTCTTTTTACCATAATTTTTACAAGTCTTTCATCATCGCACAAACATTTCGGCCACGGTAATGTTGAGTGGAAAGCAGCTCTTATAATTGGGCTATCAAGCGCAATAACGGTCTATCTTTTTTCAAGAATTGCAATACTTTTGCCGGGCGATACCTTGAAGAAGATTTTTTCCATTATACTTGCAATTGTTGCAGTAAAAATGCTGTTTGATAAGAAGATTGAACCGGCATTAAGGGATGACAGTAAGCCGGAAGTTCTTAATAAATGGATTTGTTTTGGAATCGGGATATTGAGCGGAGCCATAGCAGCCTTTTCAGGGCTGGGCGGAGGTGTATTTGTTATCCCGCTCATGCACTATCTCATGAAAGTACCATTCAAAAAAGCTGTTGGGACCTCATCAGCCGCAATATTACTTACTGCAATTGCCGGAGTGTTCAGCTATTATTTGAACACACCCTCAGGGCTCATTAATATTCCATATTCTTTCGGAATGGTTGATACGGTTTCGGCACTGCCTGTTATTGCTGCTTCAATTCCAATGGCCAGATTAGGGGTTTATATAAACAGAAAGACGCATCACTATTTGCTTACTAAAATGTTTGCTCTATTTATCCTTATTGTTTCCTTCAAGCTGATTTTTTTCTGAGCCCCCGCCTGTTGAAATTGAGATGCCGTTATTCTTAACCGAGAACTCTTCGTAAGCATTGATAATATCCTTTACCAGCCTGTGGCGCACAACGTCTTTTTTATCAAGATACACAAAAGCGACCCCGTCAACATTCTGTAATATATTCTGTATCTGCACAAGTCCCGAGGTTTGTTTCGCCGGCAGGTCTATCTGTGTAATATCACCGTTAATAATTGCACGGGAATTTACTCCAAGCCTTGTTAAGAACATTTTCATCTGCATAGCAGTGGCATTCTGAGCTTCGTCAAGGATCAAAAAGGCATTATTAAGCGTTCTTCCCCGCATATATGCAAGAGGAATAATCTCTATGATATTACGTTCGAAATACATTTTCAGCTTATCCGAGGGAACCATGTCTTCAAGTGCATCAAACAGTGGTTTCAGGTAAGGATTAACTTTTTCCGAGAGATCTCCTGGCAGGAAGCCCAGGCTTTCGCCTGCTTCGACAGCCGGCCTTGAAAGCAGTATTCTGTCTATTCTCTTTGCTTTTAGCGCGGCAAGGGCTATTGCAACTGCAAGGTATGTTTTGCCTGTTCCTGCCGGCCCGATGGCAAACACGATCTCGTTTTCCTTTGAACTTCGGAATAATTCAAGCTGCCCCATGGTTTTGGGCTTAATGAAGTCGCTCTTTTCTACCAGAATCACATCATCAAGCTCATCTCTTTTGATACCAACTTTCTTTTCAAGAGCTGCATCCTGTGAGCCTGTAACCAGCTCAAGTATCAGGTTTACATCTCCTTCGGTTATCTTTCCCTGTCTTTTTTGCAAAAGCATAAGTTCTTTGAAGATTGTTTCGATCATTGCCAGTTCTTCAACTTCACCTTTTAGGTAAACATTCTCTCCCCTTACTGTAATGTTAGAACTAAAGCGTTCCCTGATCGTATCTATATTCTTGTCATTAAACCCTGCAAAATTTACAAGGTCAATGCCGTAAAGCGAAATGTTCTTTTCCGTTACTATCAATATTGCACGCTATAATGTTCTTGTTAAATAAACAAGCCCTTGAACCGGAGTCCAAGGGCCTGTAAAATACTTTGTTTATTAAGCAAAGTGAAATAAGAAGTTAATTATTTCTTAACGTCTTTCTTTTCATCTTTCTTAACGTCTTTCTTTTCATCTTTCTTTTCATCTTTCTTTACGTCAGTAGTCGTGGTCTTTGTTTTTCTTACTTTTCTGTATCTCTTTGAACTGTTCTCAGCTTCTTTTTTCTGAGCATCGGTGAGTGTTGGGATCTTCAAGCACTGTCCAGGATAGATCAAGTTAGGATTGGTTACCTTTTTGTGTCTGTTGATTTTTCTTGAATCCATGTTGGCAACGCCATTTTTGTTAGCATCCCAAATTGCCGGCCAGTAATACGGTGAACCGTATTTCATCTTGGAGATCTTCCAGAGGCAATCACCTTTTACTACAGTGTAGCAAGATTCAGGCGGTTTAACTTCCCAATCAGCAAGTTTTTTGGTCATTGAAGCATACCTATCTGCGAATTCAGGTAAGCAACGAGCTTTATCTTTTGTGATCTCGTCGTAGTACATTTTCCTTGCATCTGCAGGTGTACCAACTTTACCGTTGATCTTCTTTTCAGTCTCTTCAAATTTCTTACGGAAATCAGCTACGCCGCTTTTGGTTGTTCCAACCATTGCGTATAAGTCGTTTTCGCATTTTTCGAGCTCTTTATCTTTGTTAGCTGATGTGCTCTTTAAGCCGTCGATCTCGCTGTTTAAAGCGCTTAATCTTGACTGTAAGTTGTTCTTTTCAGCATTAAGCTCGTCCATCTGTCTCTGCCACTCTTCTTCATCCATTTCTTCCATCTGCTGGTCGTCATCATCATCGTCATCATCATCATCCTGTGCAAGTAAATTAGCGTTGCTCATGGTCAAGCCAAACGCTATAAAGAATAGTAAAAATAATTTATGTAATTTCATTTATTTACCCATCCCGTCTAAGCATGCTTTGGTTTTCGCCATATCATCGCCGCATTTTTTGATTTTTGCATCTTTGTCTGAAATCTGTTTCTGCAAAGAAGCTTTTTCGTCTTCTTTAGCTTTTACCTGTGAGCGTAAGCTTTCAACTTCTGCTTTCAGGTTATTTAAAGCTTCCATCTGCTCTTCGTCAACACCGCCACCGCAACCAACCAAAAAAGCTGATCCGGTGAACATTGTTGCAATTAAGAGCATATAAAGCTTGCTTCTTAAATTTGCCATTGAAATACCTCCTGTATTTTATTGGCGTTATTGGAATTATGGTTAATTAACATAGCAAATATAAACAAATTGTTTGCCTTTGTCAAGCGAATTTCTAAAAAACTATACACTAAATAATTCAAAATTAGGGGAATTTAGCCATTATTGCCAATTTGTACTAAAATTAGGACACTCGTACCGTCAATCTTCTTTCCTGCTTCTTAACTTACGGAAATTCCTGGATCTCTCCTCTGCCTCTTTTCTGCTTTCATCATTAAGTGCAGGGACTTTCAAAACCTGTCCGGGATATATTAAATTGGGGTCAGATACTTTTCTGTAAATAAAGTCTTCAAAATTATCCGGGTTAACAATTGTTACTCTGTTAGCGTCCCAAATTGCCGGCCATAAATAAGGATTATTGTAACTGGTCTTTGAAATCCTCCATAAACAGTCACCCTTCACTACTGAATACATGTCCGAGCCTCTGGTTTCAACAACCTGGAAATCGGTCAGGATATTTTTCATCTTTGCAAATCTTTCATAAAATTCCGGAAGGCATTTAATTTTTGAATCGGCAATTTCATCATAATAATATTTGTGTGATTCGGCAGGAGTACCAATTCGCCCGATGATCCTTTTCTCGGTCTCAGTAAACTTAATCCTGAAATTTTCCACTTCTTCCTTTGATGCACCAACAATTGCATGTAGTTCGTCAGTACAATTTTCTGCTTCAAGTGATTCATTCAATGCACGTATGCTATCTATTTGCAGGCTGAGTGTATCAATCCTGGCAAGCATCTTGATCGCTTCTATGACGTATATATCCCTGATGGCTTCCCATTGTTCCTGGTTAAGGTCATCGGGGAGCTTATCGGGCAAATTATTCCTAACCTGTGATATAATTGCGCAGGGTATAAGTATAATGAACAGAAAAAATATTTTTAATGCTTTTGGCAACTATAATTATTTAGTGATTTTATAGGTTTCAACAAGCTTAATGCCATCTTCATACCTTAAAATATTCAGCTCAGAATTGATACCGTGGTAATCTAATGAAATTTTTGATTTAATTGCATCGTAATTGACCAGATTTTTCAAAGCAGTGTTAAGACCCTCGCGTGTCTTGGAACCGTCTCCAATAAGCCTGAAGATCAGTTTAGCCGCATCAAAACCGAAGAGAAAATTCTTTGAAAGTTTGAATTTAGTCTTCTTTAGCTTTTCTTTAAGATCGCTAAAATCCGGGTCATCTTCGCGGGGGTAGTACTCTGATTCAAACACCAGGTTCTTAAGATACACTCCGTTATCCTGCAGCGTCTTTTCATTATTCCAGTCTCCGGTGCCGGCAATGTACATGCTTAGTCCATCAGAAAACAGCTGGGGAACAATCACATTGATCTCATTTGGATTGGCGATCGGTATGTAAATAGCATCTATAACTCCCTGCACAAATTTAGTTGTTTCAGGCTTAAGCTTGTAAGGCTTGATATTCATAGTATCAATGATCTTTTTGGCATTAGCCCCAAACATGTAATAGATACTGATATCCATATTAAATGAAATAGACGAATCTATCAGGCTCCACCGCACTCCTGCATTTTCAAGCTTTTGTTTCTGTGTTAAATTCAGATTTGCGGCATTAACGAACATATCGTTTTCACGGATGTACTTTACGATCTTGCCTATCTGTTCAGTTATCTCCTTCGGGTCTTTTGGGTATGATTCTGCAAGCAGAACCTTCCCTCCCATGGTTTTAACTTCATTCTCAAAATACTTCTTAAAATTTTCGCCATAGGTCTCTTCGTAAATAACAGCAAAATTCTTCAGCCCGTTTTTTTTGATAAGGTAATCTGCCATTAATTTACCACGGACCTCGTAGCTTGGATTGAGCTGGTAAACATAATTGTGAGCAGAAGCAAGCTCGTCTCCAGTTGCAGTAGGGGAGATTATCGGGATCTTGAACTGCGGGCCGTTTATTGCCGATTCGCTTAACTCACTGCTGAATACCGGTCCTATTACCCCGATCATTTCTTCATTTTCACCAAAAGATTTGATAATTTCTGCGGCAACTACGGGATCACGCCTGGTATCCATGACTTCAAGAGTTATCTTTACCGGTGCATTCTTGCTGTATTCTGTTAAGGCAAACTTTATTCCGTCAAGAATTTCTCCGCCAAGTTGTTTCTTTGAATTATCATCACTTTCCGTAAAGAGCGGCAGGGCAACTCCAATTTTCACTGTTGATTGCGAATGCAAAGCTGAAAAATTTGCAAAGAGTGCAAACAGCGAAATAATGAAAAACTTGGTATTTAGTATTTGATATTTGATTTTTGTTACTCCCATTCAATTGTTGATGGCGGTTTGTTGCTTATATCATATACAACGCGGTTTATTCCCTTTACGTTGTTGGTGATCTTTGTTGAGATCTCTTCCAAAGCGGCCGGTGGCATGTGAAACCAGTTTGCAGTCATGCCGTCAACGCTTTCAACAGCCCTAAGTGCAAGAACTCTTTCATAAGTTCTTACATCACCCATTACTCCCACGGTTGATACAGGCAATAATACACAAAATGCCTGCCATATCCTGTTGTAAAGCTTATGTTTATGCAGGCTTTCTCTGTAAATATAATCTGCATCCCGTAATATATCAAGTTTTTCTTTTGTAACACTACCTAATATTCTTACTCCAAGTCCCGGCCCGGGGAAGGGATGCCGTTCAAGTATTACTGCAGGTACCTTTAACAGCTTACCGGTTATACGAACTTCGTCTTTGAACAGTTCCCTGAATGGCTCAATCAGGCTCATATGCAGCGATTTGGGCAAGCCGCCCACATTGTGGTGTGATTTGATCGTCACAGAGGCACCCTGAAATGATGATGACTCAATTACATCGGGATACAATGTGCCCTGAACAAGGAACTTTATCTTGTGCGTTTTCTTTCTGCTGCTTAATCTCCTGCTTTCTTTCCGGGCAAAATCCTGGAATACATCTATGAACGCCTTACCGATTATTTTCCTCTTTTTTTCCGGATCAGTTACTCCTTTTAAACGGGTTAAAAAAATCTTTGACGCATCTATAAACCTTAGGTTAAGTTTCTTTGAGAAATATTTTATGATCTCTTTGCTTTCATTTTTTCGCATCAGCCCGTTATCGATATGTACGCATATCAGGCGTTTTCCTATGGCTTTATTTATGAGATATGCCGCCACTGCAGAATCAACTCCGCCGCTCATTGCGCAAATAGCGTATTCATCTCCAACCTTAGCGCATATCTCCTTAACCTTCTCATCAATAAATGAACCCATCTTCCATTGATTCTTTATCCTGCAGACCCTGTACAGGAAATTCCTTAAAATTCTGGTCCCTTCCTGTGTGTGGTTAACTTCAGGGTGGAACTGAACACCGTATATCATTCCTTTTTTGGATTCAAAACTGCTGATAAGCCCGTTCTCACTCCGGGAAGTCACTTTAAATTCTTTCGGAAGAGTTTTAATATGATCATGGTGGCTCATCCAAACTGTTAATTTTTTTGAAACCCCTTCAAGTATTACAGTTCTTGCTGTAATTTGAATATTTGTCTTGCCGAATTCACGGGTCTTGCCGCCCTTTACAGTTCCCTTGAAGTGATGTGAAAGCAATTGCAGTCCGTAGCAAATTCCAAGAATTGGCAATTTAAGATCGAGTATTGAGTTTGCAAGCCGGTTTGCGTTTTTCATATAAACGCTTTGCGGCCCGCCTGAGAGAATTATTCCTTTGAGCGACTTATCATTCTTTAAGTATGTCAGATCAGCCGTACAGGGCAAAATTTCTGAATATACATGACACTCCCTTACCTTACGGGCGATCAGCTTGGTATATTGCGAACCGAAATCTATTATTATTATTTTATCTGCTGTCATTCTCGCCTTGTCATTCCCGTCCCGCAACAAGTGCGGGATAAACTGCGGCTGGAATACATTCATGGGATTACATGAATTTCTCCAAAAATTGATATTTGCTATTTACAATTTACTATTTGCTATCAGGTATTTACTATTTGCAATAGCAAGTTTAACTGCTCCCCAAACAGGCTTATACTTTGCCCTGAAGAGTTCAATCTTTCCGTATTTCTTTCTTGCCGGTGCTGTTAAATATTTCTCAAGAAGCTTCTCTTCTGTAAACAGTGAACCCATAAGCGCTATTCTGCATTTCCTGTTCTTTAAAGGGATAAAGTGTGTAAGGAGATTTTCTGCTGCACTTTTGAGAATTTCGATCGAAACTTTATCGCCCTTTTCCGCAGCCCTGAAGACATGTCGGGTGATTTTCGAAATTTCAAACTGATTTATGTAAACTTCCTGAATTATGTTCGTTGAATCAATGCAAAATTCTTTTTTCAATATCTCTACAAGCCTTGTTCTTGCGGCTCTGCCATCATAATACCTTGTTACCTTATACAAAGCCTCTCTTGCAATCCAGTGTCCGCTTCCTTCATCACCAATATGCCTGCCCCAGCCGCCTATTCTGATCAGTTTGCCTTTGCTATCTATATAATAGAGTATTGAACCTGTCCCGGCAATCAGTATCCCGCAATTTTTATCTCCCGGCTCAAACGCAGAGGCAAATGCTGTTTCTGTATCGCTAAGTACTTTGATATTTCTGATGCCGGTTTGTTTTGTTACTGCAACCTCAAGCTTTTTTCTGTCCTTCTCAAATCTTGCCCCTGATATTCCCGCTGCAACTGATACTACTTCTTCTTTCCCAATACCTCTTGCCGAATCATTAACAATATGAGCCAGTCTTTTGGCGGATTCCTCAAATCCCAGCACATTTAGATTAATTGAAGCATACTTCTTCAGCTCTCCTTTTTTCTCTGCAGAGCCAATCGGTAAAATGAATGCTTCGCTTTTTGTAGCGCCGGAATCTATTCCTAAGACGTATTTCAATTAATGTTTTGGAAAATTATTGAGAAGTACACAAAAATAAGGATATTTGAACAAAAAGGATATGAAGTAATAATCATTATCTTCCAAATGCAATTCGGTCCAAATTGTATCATAAAATTTTATATATTGACACTTGACAATTCAAACATTAATGTTTATGTTTACTGTGAATACAAATTCTGTTATTATTATCAAATGAAACGATTGATTGGTTGATAATCCTTAGACCCTGAAACAGATATAATCTTTACGACCGGACTTCCATAAATTTTTAGATTTTCAAATGAAAAAAGTGACCTTAATTGCGCTAGCCCTCCTGTTGCAGCAGGCATTGCTATATACACAGTGGCAGCAGATTGCCACAATCGGCAATAATGACCTGAGGGCTGTGAAATTCTTCAATGAATTTACAGGCATTGTTGTTGGACAAGGCGGTATTTGGCGCTCAACAAATGCTGGGGTCAACTGGACTCCAGTTCAAAATGGCGTAAATCTAAATAGCATTTCTTTTCCCGACATAAATAATGGTTATGCGGTTGGCGATAGCGGCAAGATATTTAAGAGCACCGATAATGGACAAACTTGGTATTCTCAAATAAGTAATGTTCAGTTTGATTTATATAGCGTTAGTTTCATTAATAACAATACTGGACATGCTGTTGGTAATAATGGAATTATTCTTAGAACTCAATTAGGAGGTTCCTCTTGGTATCAAAATACAAATCCAGTTGCAGAGAATGTAAATTGTATACAAATGATCACAAATTCCACTGTGATAGCATGCGGAAGTGTAAGTAGTGAGACTTTTCTCTCAACAGGAAATGGCGGCACTAATTGGATATATACTTTGGGTGTTGCAGGAAATCATTTGAATGCGCTGAGTAAAATACCAATGCAGCCTAATGGAAGTAATATAGTTGCAGTGGGAAGTAATGGGAGAATTAGGAAATCCACCAATTCCGGTGGTTCATGGGCAATAATCAATAGTCCGGTTAGCTACCAATTTAATGGAATTATTTTTATCGATTCATTAATAGGTTATATTGCTGGTGATAATGGTGCTATTCTATTCACTTCTACCGGCGGAAATAACTGGATTACACAGTCATCTTCCTCACCGAGTAATCTGAAGTCTTTATCGTTTATAAATTCTTTAACTGGATGGGTAGTTGGAAGCAGTGGTGTGGTATTGAGGAAAGGAATTCCAGTGGGAGTACCTGAACAAGAAGTAAGTTTACCAGAATCTTTTTATTTATACCAGAATTATCCAAACCCATTTAACCCAAGTACAATTATTAGATTCAAAATTTTCAAGCCTGCACATTATGATTTAAAGGTATTCGAAATTAAAGGGGGGTTAATTTCAACATTATTTGATAAATTTCTACAAAACGGAACGTATGAAATGAGTTTTTTTAGTAACTATTCTTTTCAAGAATTGCCTACCGGAGTTTATTTTTATACCTTAAAAAGTTCAAAGGAAACAATTTCTAAAAAAATGTTATTAATCAAATAATTATAAAGATGAAGAAAAAAATATTACGCTATATTGCAGTTTTATTTTGCTTCTGGAATGCATTAGGTTGTAGTGATAGTGAACCAACGGATGATGACGAAAATCCTATAATGGAAATTGATTGTAATTGTATAACAGGTGCAGATAAATTCGCACATGTTGAATATGATTACATGCATAACTCAACTACAAATAAAAGCTACTACACAATAGAACCAGGACAATTCAGTAAATTGACAAGTGCTTTTTATGATCGAGTTAGAGTTAATCTAGTTTTTAATCAAGGACCTAATGCAGGTGAAATTGGGACCAAAATACCTTGGAAGATCATGTATAATGAAGTTATCGCAAGTTTAGACTCTATTGAGGTAGAAAACAGAAATACAGGTACTTTGTTTTATATCGCCATCATTGATCATTGTACGATTAATCCAAACCCCGATCAATTAGGGAAAACCAAAACATATTCAAACGGATCACCTTATTTTTGGACAACAAGGGGTTATTCCGTTGTTTTCGCTGGCAAGATAGAGCAATATCCAAATATTCAAAAAGTAGAAAACTGCAGAACACAAGCTACGGCGCATGAATTAGGACATTTGATCGGTGTTTATGGTGATAATGAAACACATGAGGGGAATTACGATGATTGCTGTATAATGGCGTACTTTAATCCTACAGAGCCACTAAATTGTATTCGCGATGATTTTACTTTTTGTGATAAGCACGCTTGCCATAACAACTGTTTTGCAAGTCAGCCGCAATTTGCAGGTAGCACGGTGTCAATTTCAAAATCTAACTTGATTTATAATATTTCATTGAACAAAGACAAATTTGTAGAGGCTGAACCAATTTTGATTTCTCTAAAAGTACAAAATAATGGACCCAATTTAGATTCTGTGAGCTACTTTGACTTTGAAGAGTTTCATAATAATCTGGTAGTAACCAATTCTGAAGATATAGCCGGACTTAAAAAGTCTTTGTTTACATATTTTGGAAAAGTTCCTTATACATTAATCAAACCGAATTCTGGTATCTCAATAACATTTGAACTTCAAGAATTTTTTGGATATAAAATGTTACCCCATTCCTTTTATTCAAAGGAAACTTTTTTCAGTGAAGGAGAATATTCTGTTCAATTGGTGAAGAATGGTATAAATTCTAATAAAATTAAGTTTATTGTTGAAAAACCAACCGATAATGAATCGGTAATTTTCAATAAATTGATAAATATTTACAATATGATCGAAGTTGATATGAAGGCACCCGAAGGAAAAAGATATCAAGAAAAAGTCATTCAGGCAAAGTATGATTCAGTAAAAACACTTGTCAATAACTTAAATAAGAACGCTTACACTGAGGAAATATTTCAAATTTATAATAAAATGAGTGCTTCTTTTGGTCTAAAAGATGAAATAATTGATAGAAACTTATGGTTTATAAGAAACTATCCTGATTCTTATTTTCTAAAAGACATAATTTATAATACTACTCGTGCATTGTTCTATATCAGAGATGGAGACGTATCTGTAAAATCAGTGTTAAATGGAATAATACAGGAATTTCCCAACTCGAAAGCTGCAAATATTTCTCAGGAATTCTTAACAAATGAAAATTATAAAAAGTAACCTTAAAAAATGTCTATGAAAATGAAAATACTCTTTATTCCCATTATCTTGTTAATAGTATCAGTTTCCGTATCTTCACAAAACTTAACAACATTCACTAATAATGATTTGGTAACACTCAAGAAACCTTTGCAACTATCGGATGAAGAACTTATCAAGTTAAGCATTCAGAATATTTTACACTTTTATGATGTCAAATTAAATGTAAAAAATGATTTGATTAGAGGAAATTATACCGCAAAGAAGATTAATGAAGGAAAAGACGGGTACAAAATTGAACTTTGGGATTCAAAGATAAACAACCAGAGCAACACCATAGTTTTGAAAAGAAAAAAGGACAAAAACGGTACAACTTTTCTTGAATTTGATGAAAAAGGTTTAAGTCAATGGATAATATCGAAATTTAAGACATCGGAATTTCTTGATAAAAGCTCTCTGTTTGGTTCGTTTTATGTTGATAGACCCGATATACTATGGGACAAAGAAATATTGGACTTAGGCAGATACGGAAATTATGGAAAAATTCTAAATCGCCAGATTTGTATGGAACATTTAGTTTATTCAGAATCCAAAACGCATAGTCCTTTATTTGTTTATGTAGTTGGTGGTTCTCTGGTTCCATTTGATAATGGAAATAGGGCTAAAATAATGTATGTTGACAAGTATCATAACGTCATAAAATATGCAGATAGAGACATGATGAAAAATGGAATATTTACATATGGTGAGCGTGGTTCAAGTAACAATCAGCTGGCTGCACCAACAAGTATTACTTTCGGCATAGACACTAATTCTGAAAATGTTTTCCCAATGTATATTACCGATCAAAATAACAACAGAATTATCAAAATTAACTATGATGTGTTTTCAGATGCAGGAGGGGGTTTTGATAAAAATTCCTTTACAGTTCTAAATGATTCAGTGCAATCGCCATATAATATTTCCTATTTTGGTTATGGTGCACCTCTATCTAATAATAAATTATGGGTAAGTTGTGCTTCGGGTAACAGACCTCATATCTTATGCTTAGATTTGGAAGGTAATGTTCTACAGCGTATTGATGGATTCAGATGGGCAAATCAGGATTACATGTTTCTAGCAAACTCCCAAATATATCTGACAACATATTCTGATGGGTTTAGTAGTCTAGTATTCATTGATAATATTAGAAATTATGTAGTAAGTTGTCTCTTAGAGGGAGATGGAACAGCAAACCTGATATCTGCTGGCAGTAATGAGTTTATAATTCAAACTGCACATGTTCTATATCTGCCTAATGATCATAAACTAAATTCTGTAAACTTTCTGAAAACATCCCATTTGACACTGCAGTGGCCTTACTTAATTGTCACTTCTGGTGTCTCAAATTTTAGTGAACAGGATATTTCGAAAGTACATTTATTCAAAATCAATAAAAGTGCAATTTTTCAATATTTGGCCTCAACGAATCTTCCACGTAATACAGATGGCAATAGACCTTTCAACAGTATGCTCAATTCTATTTCTGCCAACGGTCATTATGATATATTTACAGTTGAACAGTGGTCTAATACACACGGTATAAGAAAATACTTTCTATTTGCAGATATATATAACGATGTGTTCTATCCATATTGCAGCGATAGCCTTGATCAGATAAAACTAGAAGGTACGTTTACAAATGATTGTTGGGCAAAATTTAGCGTGGAAACATTGAGTCCAGACTCTCAGTGGATTCCAGTTGAAATTAAGAGTATTGAAAAGGGCACGGTTGAAATCTTACCATCTAATACTTATCAAGCAAAAGTATATTGTTATGCAGGTTGGACAAATGAATTTCCCGTAAAACTGCAACTCAGTCTCCCTATAGAAAATTATGCTTTAGGTGGACGCTTAAGAATAAAGATGAAGTTATACCCTGAATATGCCGATACAAATTTTTATGAATTCACTGAAAGAACATATGAAGTTAATATCAAAAAAACCTGTCTCCCGAAACCTGGCGGCTGCCCATTTTTGTATATAAAAAATGACAGTCTTGAGTATAAAGTTGATAACAATTTACTCCATCGTTCAGAGTTTTCAACACCAGAAATTGATATTAGGGATTTATACAAGATACAAATAAAGCCCACTTTTTCAAATCACAGTCAATTGGAAGCTGCAATTATTGAAAATGAGAATGATGTGAGCTATATTAATCAGGTAAAAATGTATGCAGTTGACTACCCAATTGGCAAAAAGCTTGCTGTTACAGAAGGCAATGATATTGTATTATATGATTCAATCTATGTTACAGCCAGCGATTCCGTTATGCGGTATGTGAATGGGTTTTCTATTAATGCAACAAGTAATGTAAATTACCATAATCCGGGAAGTCCGATCATTGCAAGTGCTGATGATAGTATGTACGCAAATTTTTCTTATGGCGATAAAAGATTGAATTCGAAAAACAAAGACAATGCGAAGAGACTTATTGATCTTAATCGCGCAAAAGCAATTAATTCAGATATCCGTGCACCATTAAATGTGGCTTTTGTTTCAGACTTGTCAAATATAAACCCGCTTATTCCTGCTGCTAAGGATACTTCAGGGTATTTGATTGCAAATTCAGTTAATTTGGAAGTGTTTACAGGTATTTTTTCGCGTCGGGAGTTAAATTCAACAGTTGTTCTTCCACTATTTCAAACAGAGGATATTGTGGATAATTTTAAAATTCATTGGCAGAGTGATTTTACAATGAAAAATTTAGGAATAGCTTATCTTGATTATGAAGGTTTTACACAAACAGAAATGACACTCAACGAGGGTAATTCACTGACAATTTCAACCGATAGCAGCAAGATAGAAGAACTTATTGATAACGATAACAATTATGCTATTGTAAATGCAGAAACTATGTTGAAGCTAAAGTTCGGAACTTCTAATCTTCCTGAGTTACCAAAGGAATCGAAAAGGGAATACATAATAGAAGTTAACGGATATTATTTAAATGGCGACACTAGTTCATTATTAAGAAAGTCCGTTGTAGAAATACCGGCTGTTTATAAATTATCTCAGAATTATCCTAATCCGTTCAATCCGGTAACAAAAATAAACTATGAATTACCAAAAAATAGTATAGTTAATTTAGTCATTTATGATATTCTCGGAAGGGAAGTTATAAAGCTAGTAAATAATGAAATTCAACAGGCAGGCAGATTTACTGTTGAGTTCAACGCACAGAATTATGCTAGTGGTGTCTACTTCTATCGAATTGAAGCAGGCAGCTTTGTTCAATCAAAAAAAATGATCCTGCTTAAATGATCTGATCTATATCATAACTAGGGAGTGCAATAATTTTCTTTCCGTCCCATATGATGTTCTGAGTTGCGGGTTCTTTTCGCACTTTGCACTCGGGCATGTTGCATAAAAAGCAGCATCTCGGATTGCATGGATCCAGATGAACAAATAATTCAACCTTTCCCGTATCCAATTCTTTCTTAGCTACAGCTTCCAGGCGGTGGAATGAATCATGGCTTTCGCTCACGCTTTGATAGTACGGTACTATTAAATGAAAATCGACCATGAAAGTATCGCCGGATTTCCAGTACCTTAGCCTGTGTACATCTATCCAGTTTGGATGTGTGTTCCTTTCGCTCTCAAGTACAGCAGCAATACTTTCAATAATTGTCTTGTCAGTTTCATTCATTAATCCGCCAACAGATTCTTTCAGCAAATCTTTTCCTGTCCATAATATATTAAGGGCGAGTATAATAGCGATTATAGGATCGAACAGAGTGATATCTGTAATCAACACCAGTATCAGCGCCGCAACAGCGCCAAAGCTTGTAATTGAATCAGTTAATACATGTTTGCCGTCTGCAATCAGTACAATACTTTTTGTTCTTTTGCCGGTCCGTATCAGGTACAATCCAAGCAATAGATTAACCACGCTTGCCACTGTAATTATTGCCGCACCTGAATCAAGTGAAGATATTTCCCTGCCAACAATAATATCCCTTACGGCATAAAAAATAATAGAGATCGCCGCAATAATAATTAACGCGCCCTCAAAACCGGCTGAGAAGAATTCAACTTTCCCGTGGCCGTAGGGATGCTCAAGGTCCGGAGGCTTAGTAGCAAGGTGCAGGCTATAAAATGCAAACGAAGTTGCGAAAATATGGACTACGGATTCAAGGGCATCTGAAAGTACTGCTGCGGATCCTGTCAAAACATAAGCGCCCATCTTACCAAAGAACATTAGAAATCCTATGATGAGTGAGATAAGAGCAGCCTTCTTCTTAAGCGCGATTTGTGCAGTTTCCATTACTTCACAAATATAGCTTAAAATTACAGTATTTTAATAATTACTTTTTTAGCTCTTGACAAAAAAGTTTCCTTTTGTTATTTTGGAAACTTAAGAAACGAAAATAGTTTCCTAAATGTAAGAGATTACATATTTACAGTAATTTAAGAATGCCAGAAGTTACCGAAAGAGAAAAAATCCTGTATTTCACCCATGCAAAGTTCATTACCGAAGGGTTTTATAAGACCACTATGGATGAAATTGCGCGTGACCTTCAGATCAGTAAAAAAACAATATATAAACATTTTGAATCCAAGGAAGATCTGCTGGGAAGTGTATGCGATGCAAGAATAGAAATGATCCATAAGTTTATGGATGATATAGTTGATTCCGATGAAGATTCCATTACGAAATTTCTCCGCATACTTAACAAACAAAAGAGTATGTCAATGAACTGCAGTGTTACCTGGTTTAAGGACCTTCAAGTCCACGCTCCGCATCTGGCAAAGAAATTTGATGAGGTAAGGTCAAACAAGGTTACCAATATGCTTGTTAAACTGCTTGAACAGGGCAAAAGAGAGAATATGATTGAAGATGTTCCAAATGATATATTAATAACTGCAATAAACGGGGCAATGGAAGCTGTAACAAAAGCAGATTTTATTCTCAACAGCAAATACTCTTTTCATGAAGCGATGAGAATTACTGCTGAGATATTTTTTAACGGATTTCTGACTCCGCTTGGCAGGGACAAATATTCAAATACAAAAAAGCTTTTTGATAATGCACTTCAATAAAGTTCTATAATTCATAATATGAATAAATTAACTTCAGCGGTCATAATACTGCTTTTAGCCGGATTAACTTACTCGCAGGGCGTAACTACATTAAATCTTTCCGAGGCTATTAATCTTGCTAAGAAAAATAACCCCGATTATGTAATAGCAAAACTTGATCTTATGAAGGCTGATAAAAAGGTCTCTGAGGTTTATAGTGAAAATCTTCTTCCAACAATTACGCTGAACTCAAGATATTCAAGGTCCTTCAAAAAGCAGGTCATTAATATCTTTGGGCAAAGCATAGAAATGGGCTCGGATAATAGTATAACAACTACGATTGACGTCGCCGAGCCTATTCCTTTTTTAGGTACCCCTGTTTTTAACGGGATAAGAATTGCGGAGTACTATTCAAACATACAAAAAGAAAATGTTAACCAGGTAGAGGCAAAAATAAAATCTGATGTTAAGAAGTCTTTTTATAATGTTCTGCTGCTTAAAGAACTAATAAGGCTTAACCAGCAGAGTATTGATAATGCCACCGAAAACCTCAGGGTAGTAGAAGCCAGGTATAAAGCCGGCGTTGCTTTGGAATATGACTATCTTAGGGCAAAAGTTAAAGCCGAAACACTTGTTCCTCAGCTTACACAATCACAGAATAACCTGCAGATCGCCAAGAAATATCTTAAAAATACCGTTGGCCTAAAAGATAATAATGATGTTGATGCCACCGGGATCTTGTTTTATGACAGCACCGAAGTTTGGGGTACGATGGATAACCTCATCAGCAGTATTTCAGAAAAAAATGTTGCTGTTCGCCAGCTTAAATTGGGTAAACAGATCAATGAACAGCTTGCTGAGGTCACTTATTCAAACTACCTGCCGAAATTTTATTTGTTCGGGCAGTATTCATTGCAGGCAAGTGAAAATGACGATGTATCAATAGCAAGATATCGTTTCTATAATATAGTAACCGCCGGAATAGGCTTAACGTGGAATCTCAACCTTTTCCGCAACAGCTACGCTGAAGACCAGTCTTTGCTTGAAGTAAGAAAATCAGAAGAGCAGATATCAAAAGTGAAAGAGCTTTTAAAAACTCAGGCAGAAAGTGTTGTGCTCAGAATTGAAGATGCAAAAAACAGGATCCGCTCACAGCAGGAAATTGTCTCTACCGCCGAGCGCGGCTATGAGCTTGCAGTTATCAGCTACAAAAACGGCGTGCTTAACCAGATAGATGTTGTTGATGCAGAGCTTGCATTAAGCCAGGTTAAGCTTGCTTACGTGCAGGCTATTTATGATTACCTTATTGCCCGGACAGATCTTGAACAGCTTCTGGAAAAGTAAAAATGAAACCAAATAACAATAATTACTTGAAATCCACAATTATTAATAATTCATCCATCATGAAATCTAAAATCTTTCTGTCGTTAATACTGATCATATTTTTTGGCTTAAGCTTATTATCAGGCTGCGGCGATACCGGCGGTGAAACCAAAAACGATGAAAAAGACTCCGAAAACAAAAAACTTCCCGTAGTTAAAGTAATGGAAGTGAATACTTCGCCGTTTTCAGAAAATCTGAAAGTTGTTGGTATTGTAAAACCGTTGGCCGCTGCCAAACTATCTTCTGAAGAAGGAGGACTCATCACTTACTTAACCAAAGATAAAGGAAGTAGTGTAAGAAAAGGCGAGCTTGTTGCCCGAATAAAAAAAGATTTTGAGAGCGCTTCACTGGAGCAAAGTGAAGCCCAGGTTGAGCTTGCCAGGATGAATTATGAAAAACAAAAACAGCTTTACGAAGAAAATGCTACAACAGAAATTCAGTACTTAACAGCAAAATGGCAGTATGAAGCAGCTGTGAGAGGCACTGATATTCTTAAAACAAGATTAAAAACAGGATTTGTCCGCTCACCGATAAATGGTATTGTAAATGAAAAATATATGAATAAAGGTGAGATGTCAGCGCCCGGGGCGCCGATAATGAATATAATAGATATTTCAAGCGTAAAAATCTCAGCCGGTGTACCCGAAAGATTTATCGAACAGATCAAAATGGGTTTGCTGGTTAATGTTACCGTTGATGTTCTACCCGGTGTGGAATTTACAGGGAAGATAAGTTACATCGCACCGGATCTTTCTTCGGTAAACCGCACAATGGAAATAGAAGTGATAATCCCGAACCGTGATAAGATATTGAAACCGGAAATGAGTGCAAATGTTACGATCACACAGGCTGTTAATAATTCTGCAATAGTATTACCGCAGGATTATTTAATTGATTTTGGAGAGAATAACAAATATTTATTTGTGCTCGAAGGAAACACTGCCAGAAAACGTATGATAACTATAGGAGGTAGGAACGGAAATAATGTGTTGATTATTTCCGGGTTAAACCCCGGTGAAAATGTGATATTTGAAGGTTTTCAGCAGCTTGCTGATAATGACAAAGTTCAGGTTATAAATTAACGGGAAATATAAAAGATATAAAAATGAATATTGCAAAATTTTCCATAAAAAATAAAGTTACAGTCTATATTTTTATGGCTATAATAGTCATCTACGGCGCAATATCTTATATATCGATGCCGCGCGAAGCAGCTCCTTCAATCACTATCCCTTTTGTGTTTGTTAATACACCATATATCGGTGTATCTCCTGCTGATATTGAGAACCTCGTAACGCAGAAAATTGAATCTGAAGTAAAAGGTATAAAAGATATTAAGAAGATAACATCTGTATCTCAGGAAAGTTTTTCCAATGTTTCTATTGAGTTTAACCCGGATGTAAAAATTGAAGATGCTCTCCAGAAAGTCAGAGATAAGGTTTCAACGGCTAAAACAAAGATGCCAACCGATATTGAAGAACCTGTCATTACCGAACTGAATTTTTCGGAATTGCCGATGCTCTACGTTAATCTTACCGGTAACTTCGGACTCTCAAAGCTAAAGGATGTTGGTGATAATATTGCTGATAAAATTGAGGCAATTCCGGGTGTGCTTTCTGTTGATGTTACCGGGGGACTTGAACGTGAAATTAAGATTAATACTGATGCAAATAAGCTGAAGTATTATAATATTACTTTAAGTGATATTTCAAATGCTATTGGCAGTGAAAACCTAAATGTTCCCGGGGGAAGTGTTGATCTGGGTTCGTCAAGTTTTCTTGTAAGAGTACCGGGTGAATATGATAATCCGCAGCAGCTGAATGATATTGTTGTAAAAACCAGATTCGGAAGCCCTGTTTATCTAAGAGACGCGGCTACTGTAGAAGATGGATTTAAAGACCGTTCAACTTACGCTAGAGAGAACGGCGTTGAAGCCGTTACCCTGGTAATTAAAAAAAGAAGCGGCGAAAATATAGTTAATATTTCAGACAAGGTGAAGGAGCTTCTTAAAGAAGACGAAAATGATTACCCCGCCGGTATGAAATACAGCTTTACCGGTGACCAGTCAAAAAATATCCGCAATACAGTTCACGAACTTGAAAACGGTATTATTACAGGTGTGCTGCTGGTGGTATTGATCCTTTTTCTCGCAATGGGTATGAAAAATGCATTCCTGGTCTCAACTTCTATACCTTTTTCATTCCTGATCTCTTTTATTGTGCTAAGTGCATTGGGTGTTACTCTTAATATTGTCGTATTGTTTTCACTCATTCTGGTACTTGGGATAATTGTTGATGATGCGATTGTTGTAACTGAAAATATTTACAGGCTGCA
The DNA here is from genome assembly GCA_019912545.1 of Ignavibacteria bacterium. Classification (GTDB taxonomy): domain Bacteria; phylum Bacteroidota; class Ignavibacteria; order Tepidaquicellales; family OLB5; genus OLB5. The sequence continues at coordinate 64,969 of JAIOIK010000204.1, forward strand.
GGAAAAAGAAGGTTTTAATGCCCTCGATGCTGCAATTGAAGGACCCAGAGAAGTTCAGGTCCCGGTGTTTATTGCAACACTTACATTGATATCCTCTTTTTTCCCGCTTTTGTTTTTCCCGGGAATCGTAGGCGGTTTTATGAAATTTCTACCTATCACTTTGATTGTATGCCTGTTTTCTTCACTTTTTGTTGCTTTGGTTATAAACCCGGTTCTGGCTTCTAAATTCATAAATTTTCAGAAGGATAGGGTAAAACAGAAAAAAAGTAAACTTAATCCGTTTACCCTGGCTCATTTATGGTTTGATAAACTCTTTGAAAGACTTATAAATCATTATGAAAAAGTTATCCGTTTTGCCGTTAAGCACAAAGCTTTGGTAATTGGCGGTACTTTTGCCCTGCTTATAGCAGTTTTTGTACTCTATTCAAAATTTAATAATGGAATTGAATTCTTCCCTTCAATTGAACCACAGCAAGCTTACATCTACGTAACTTTGCCTGATGGTTCAAATGTTCAAAAAACCAACGATGTTACAATGATTATTGAAGATAAACTGAAAGCTTATAAAGATCTTGATTATTATGTATCTAATGTAGGAAGTGAGATCGGCAGTTTTGGAGGTGGGAACAAAACAAATGTCGCAACTATAACCCTGAATTTTAAGGATAAAGAAGAAAGAGAACAAAGCTCTTTCATTACAGTTGACCAGATAAGGGAAGCAATTACAGGAATTACTACCGCGGAAATAAGGGTCGAAAAACAACAGGGAGGTCCGCCAACGGGTCCACCTGTTAATATTGAAATTTCAGGTGATGATTTTACTAAACTCGGCGAGCTATCTGACGTTGTAAAAAGAGAGATTAAAGATATTGAAGGTATTGCCGATATTAAAGATAATTATGATGCCGCAAAACCTGAAATTAGAATTATAGTTGACCGGGAAAAAGCAGCTTTGTATAAGCTGAATACCGCGACTGTTGCCGGTATGGTCAGAAATGCGATAAACGGTTCAGTGGCAAGTAAATACAGGGTTGGTAAAGATGAATATGATATTACCGTCAGGCTTGATAGCACTCAGCGCAATGATATTCAGTTGATAGAGAATTTATATGTAACAGATAGAGACGGGCAGCAGATTCCGCTAAGCTCTGTGGCTAGAGTTGAATTTGCCGGCGGTGTATCTGCTATTAACAGGAAAGACCTGACTCGTGTGGTTACTATTTCTGCAAATGCCGAAGGCAGGTTAGGCAACGATGTTTTAAACGATGTTAAAAGCAAACTGAGTAAATTGCAAATGCCCGATGGATACATGGTAAATTATACAGGAGAACAGGAAGACCAGGCAGAAACACAGGCATTTTTAGGAAAGTCGTTTATTCTTTCTATTTTCCTGATATTCTTTTTTATAGTGTTCGAGTTTAATTCGGTTAAAACCCCGATCATCATTATGTCTACAGTATTGCTTTCTTTGATCGGAGTATTAATAGGGCTGCTTGTAACCAGCACTCCTTTTGGAATCATGATGACAGGTATTGGTGTAATTTCGCTTGGCGGAATAGTTGTTAGAAATGCTATAGTATTGCTTGATTTTCAGAAAGAACTCGAAAAACGGGGATTATCCAAAGAAGAATCCGTTATCCAATCGGGTTTGGTAAGGCTTAGACCCGTATTTTTAACAGCAGCTACAACTATACTTGGGTTAATTCCGTTAACAACCGGGATAGATTTTGACTGGAGATCTTTCAGTTGGGTTATTGGCGGACAAAATACAGCGTTTTGGAGACCGATGGGTGTTGCGATAATTTTCGGTTTAAGTATTTCTACTTTTTTAACCCTGGTTGTCGTACCTTCAATGTTTCTGGCACTAAGTAATTTCAGGTTCTTGTTCTGGAAGAAAGCTATAAAGCCTGCTGTAAATACGGCGGTTGATTTAACTAATACTGGAAGCTAATTGGATATTTGGATTTTTTTCATTTTGAAGTCTGCCTTAGCGGACTGAAATCCGGCTAAGACGGATGACATTTTGTTTTTTCATTACCTCCGTTTGATTAAATGCTCTTTGATGGTTAGAGCAAATGTTTGTTTCGTCCTGAAATAAGTTGACACATTCAGGAGTAATTAAATGAAAGAACAAGGATTAAAAGTAGTAGTTAAAAGGACTCAATGCGACTACAGCTTATCGTTCAAATTGTCAGTTATCGAAGAAGTAGAAAGTGGTAGCATGACATATAAGCAAGCCCAGCAGAAATTTGGTATCCAGGGAAGAT